>JAWUVT010000023.1:0-8568 GCA_034112225.1 Flavobacteriales bacterium
TAAAGCGTTGTAATATCTTAATTGACTGAATTGAAAAAAACGGTATTCATATTATTCTTTTTCCTCGCGGTAAATTCTTTTGCACAGCTTTCTACTCTTGAGTTTATTGAAAATAAAGGGCAATGGGCCGATAACATTCAATTTAAAGCAAAAATCCCTTCGGGTAATTTGTATTTAGAAGCAAACGAACTTACGTATCAATTTTATGACGAGCAAGACATGGCTCGTTACCATGACTTGCATCACGGAAGCATTAAAAACCCTGTTGCAAGTGACTATTTAATGGATGTTCACGCATTTAAAGTGAAATTTTTAAATGCTCAACTCTCTCAAATAAAAGCGGCTGAACCCACGAATGACTATGAAAACTATTTTATTGGGAATGATAAAACGAAATGGGCAAGTCACGTAAAAAAGTTTAAACAAACTTCCTACCAAAACATTTATGAAAATATTGACTTAACATTTTATTTAAAAGAAGGCTTTTTAAAGTATGATTTTATTGTCAAAGCAGGAGCCAATCCCACTCACATTCAAATAGATTATCAAGGAGTTGATGGAATAGTTCTTGAAAATGAAGAATTAAAAATTACCACTTCGGTAAATGAAATAATTGAGCAAAAGCCTTTTGCCTATCAACTTATTAATGGAAAAAAGAAAGTAATAAAATGTAGATTTAACCTTATAGGTTCTATTGTTTCTTTTGATTTTCCCAGAGGCTATAATAAAAATTATGAATTGATTATTGACCCTGTTTTAGTGTTTGCCTCTTATTCGGGATCGACTTTTGACAATTGGGGGTATACCTCAACTTTTGATGAAGCAGGCCATTTGTATGGCGGAGGGGTAACCTTTGGAGTTGGCTATCCGATAACCACTGGAGCATATCAGGTAAATTATGCAGGAGGTAACGTAGGTTTCTATGATTCAGATATTACCATTACGAAATTTTCTCCAGATGGGTCCTCCTTGATTTATTCTACGTATTTAGGAGGAACCATGGGGGTAGAATGTCCACATAGCTTAATCGTTAATCATAATGATGAATTAATCATTTTAGGCACAACATCCTCTTCTGATTACCCTGTAAGCACAACGGCCTATGATGTTACTTTTGATGGAGGGGTAGATTATGCAGCTGTTATTCCTAATTATATTGGGGGTTCTGACCTGGTTGTATCTAAATTAAATGGCAGTGGAAGTGTTTTAGTGGGCTCTACTTATGTTGGAGGATCGGGTAATGATGGGTTAAATTTAGGGGCAGGTTTAAATTACAACTATGCAGATGAATTTAGGGGAGAAGTAATCATTGATGCGAATGACAATGTTTACGTTGCAAGTTCAACGTTGTCAATAGACTTTCCAGTTATTGCAGGAGCGTTTCAGTCAGTAAATAATGGCTTACAAGAGGGTTGTGTTTTCAAATTATCTGCGGATTTATCAGCGTTAGCTTGGTCAAGTTATATCGGAGGTGGCAACGATGATGCCGCTTATTCTTTAACCTTAAATGGACTTGGAGAAGTCGTGGTAACTGGAGGGACTCAAAGTGTTGACTTTCCTGCTGTAGCCCCAGGTTTAAATGCGACTTTTCAATTGGGGGTTACTGACGGTTGGATCGCCATAATAAATGCTACAGGAACTGCCATCCTTTCGAGTACTTTTTTAGGCACTTCAGCTTACGATCAATCCTATTTTGTAGATACCGATTTTGACAATAATGTGTATGTGGTGGGACAAACTGAAGGATCCTATAACATTGAACCTGCAACCGTTTACAGCAATCCGAATAGCGGTCAGTTTTTACACAAGCTCACTCCAGATTTATCGACAACCATTTTTTCTACCACCTTTGGGACAAGCTCTGGGGAAATTGACATCGCTCTTTCTGCTTTTTTGGTCAACGAATGCAATTATATTTTTGTTTCAGGATGGGGAGGGAGTACGAATGTTGATCAGGAAGGACCTTCGTTTAGTACCACTACGGGGTTGCCAATTACAGCGAATGCCATACAATCGACAACCGATGGCAGCGATTATTATTTAACCTTGTTTGATGAGAATGCGCAAACCTTGAAGTTCGCGTCTTATTTTGGAGGAAACACAAGTAACGATCATGTAGATGGAGGGACGAGTCGTTTTGATAAAAAAGGAATTGTTTATCAAGCAGTTTGCTCCTCTTGTGGAGCTTCCTCTCGTGATGATTTTCCAACAACACCAGGTGCTTGGTCAAATACCAAGAATAGTAGTTATTGTAATTTAGGGGTGTTTAAAATTGATTTATCGATCTTAACTGCCTTTGCAGATATTTATACCACTCCTTTTCATTGCATTGGAGATACCGTTCGTTTTCAGAACAATAGCAATGGTGGGATAAGTCAAATTTGGGATTTTGGTGATGGAGATACCTCCTTATTGGTTGAACCAACACACATTTATGAAACCGAAGGAACCTATACTGTTCGGCTCGTTATTTTAGATCCTATTTCATGCATTTTATCCGATACTTCTTATGTTGAAGTTTACATTGGAAGTCCTCCAGTAGCGATCGTTAATCCAGTGAATGGGATCTGTATTGGAGATAGTCTTCAATTAAATGCATCCGGAGCAACTTCTTACTCTTGGACCCCGAATTATAACATTTTAAACGCGAGTACAACTGCCCCAACCGTTTGGCCCGATACCACAACAATTTATACCGTTATTGCTACGGATAGCTGCGGAATTGATACGACGCAAATTGAGGTTGTCGTATTTCAAAATCAACTATCAATAATTGCTGATACCATAATTTGTTTGGGAGATACGGTTCAATTAGAAGTGCTTGGCGGAGTAAGTGCCGTTTGGACTCCAAGTACAGGGTTAAATGATCCAAACATTGCAAACCCAATAGCAACACCAATTGAAAATACGATGTATACGGTGCACGTTGTAGATGGAAATGCTTGTGAATACGACACCATGATAACGATACTTGTGGATACGATTTTTCCCATTATTTTTGATCCAGTAAACCAACAGACTTGTCTAGGAGATTCTGTTCAAATTTATGCTTCGGCTATTGCAGTACACATTTATGAATGGAGCCCATCTAACACCTTGTTATCGCCAAATGATTCTTTAACGTGGTCAAAACCTAGTACAACAACTCAATATGTTGTAAAAGGAATTAATGGCTGTAGCGTTACTTATGACACTGTTGTGGTGGTGGTGAATACCCCTCAAATAAACGTTAGTGAAGATCTCGTTGTGTGCGCTGGTAAGCTTTTCGAAGTTTGGGCTTCTGGAGGCATAAGTTATGCCTGGAGGGTTGCTGGAGCACTAGTGAGTCTGGATAGCAGCTTTACCACTTCGATAATTGACCCAACACGATTTTATGTGGAGATGACCGATACCAATAACTGTGTAGATACTGCTTCAGTAGTTGTCAACCTCTTGGCGAAACCAACGGTAGAATTAGGACCAGACATTCAAACGTTTTGGGGAGATCAAGTGGCTTTACACCCAACCACGAATGGCATTACCTTTCAATGGACTCCATTGGAAGGGTTAAGCTGTACTACCTGCCAAAACCCAACAGTTACGGCTACAGAAGCAGCAACTTTCTACCTAATGGTTACTGATGATAGTGGATGTGTAAATTTTGATACCATCACCGTAACGTATGATGGCAGTCTCTATGTTCCCAATTCTTTTACTCCGAATGGAGATGGAGACAATGACTTTTTTAGCGCTTTAGGTAAAGGTATCGTTAAATTTGAAATGTCTATTTATGACCGATGGGGAGAATTACTCTTCTATACAGAGAATTTAAAAAGCGGTTGGGATGGAAATTACCTTGGAATACCAGCGAAAACAGAAACCTATATTTGGAAAATAAAATACACCGAAGTAGCAGGAGACAATCAAAAATTATTCGGAAAAGTCACTTTACTTCGGTAATTCTTAATGCTCATGAACACTTTTAATCAGTTTTGTGTTGATCACACAACTTTTTGATACTCAATTTATCAACGAACGTTACCTGGCAAGTGAGTGGTGCAGTAATAGAAAGTGTCATTCCGATTGCAACGACAAAGGAGTGAAGTAGAGGAATCTTTTGAATGGATAGTTTTGAACCAACAATAGACCTCGAAGCTTTTGCTAGTTTCGCAAAACGTGCTCGGTATGACATGGTGGTAAACAGTACTATTTTACAAAAAGGGATTTAGATTGGGCACATTGAAGTAAACGATATAATTCAATTAACCAATCCGTTTTTTAGCATTCAAGAAAAGCTCAACACCTAACCAAGCTATTACAACAACATATTCAATGGCAATGAGGAGATAGTTTTCTTGATAAGTTTCACTACTATAGGCAGAATAGCTTAAAATGGCCATTACAGACCAAACAATTGCAAAGCGATAATTCCGCACAAAAACACTTAGTAACACGATGTTGATAACATACCAAGGGTGTATTGTAGTGGCGAATAAAAGATAAATGGTGTACCCAAAAAGCATTTTTTTCAATACATCTTGCCAAGAGTTTGTTTTGTAAAAATAAACGAAGAGCACCAAAATAAAAGTGACAATAGCTAATATTGGACCCACTTGCTGAATGATGTTATATCCAACACTTTTAAACCCTAACCATCGGATGATGTAATAGACACTGGCATTAAACTCGAAGGTGCTGAAATATAAATCGATGCTAGAGAAAAGGTGTTCAATCAGTTTTTGATCTAAAAACGGTAAGAACGTAAAAGCTAAGACAATCCCGGTGATCAAATAAAACCAAAAGCTCTTTACAACGCCTAAACGCTTGAGCAATACGGGTAGAAAGAGGATAGGAATTAACTTAATACTGATGGCCATGGCCCACCAAAAAGCAGCTCCACCCCAATTGTTATGCAGTAACCAATAAACACCAACAACAAGGCATAAAAGCATCATTCCTTCAAAATGAAGGTTACCAGAAAGCTCTACAATTACTAACGGGTTTAAGGCATAGAGTAAGGCATAGTGATGGGGAAGCTTTAACTTATCCAATAACCTTCTAATGTATTTTATGGTAAAGAACTCAGCAATAAGAATCGGTACTCTAATGGCGATTATTCCTGCTAACATCCCATATTTAGAAAAGAAACCTCCCAACGCAAAAATAAGTTGATTAACCGGTGGGTAAACCGTATAATATTCAGGAGAATTTAAACCCTGGTAAAGTACTTCCGTTAAGCCTGCAGTTTTAGCAATATCTGTATTCAGAATTTCTGAAGGAACAAATAAATAAGGGTTAAAGCCATTGATAAAGAGTTTCCCATCCCAAATAAAACGAAAATAATCATCCGATAAACAGGGGATTGCTACAATGAAAATAAGCCGAAAAAGCATCGAAATCCAGAGCAATCGATCGGTTTCCTTTTTATCGTTGGTCGTCAAGACAAAGAAAAAGTAAAGCGAAAATCCAACCCCAAACAAAATGGCTAACTCCTGAAAGTTATCGCGTGCTAAGAAATAGCCAAAGTAGACATAGACTGCAGCAAAAACTATGGAGAGTATGTATTTTATGGGTGACATATTTTTATTCAGTGAATTAAACGCAAAGAATTCTGAGATTTTACGCAAAGAAAGCTAAGCTTATTCGATTTAAGAGTACAAAGTAAATATTTTTTTTCGGGGTTTAATCGCAAACGGTACAAGCTTTAATCGCAAAGAGCGCTAAGTTGTTTGCTGGGACAACGTAACTGTTTTTTTTTCATTTGCGTTCCTTGCGTATTCGTAGCGCAATTTGCGGTTATTTTTTTGTACTTAACAATAGAGGAGGTATCAGTATTGGAAACCATTAACAACTTTCTTAATTCCGTCCTTTAAGTTATAAACGTTAAAATTCATTAGTAATCCCAATTTTCATTTCGATAATTTTAGATAAGTAAGTGTTTGTGCAAGGTGAACATCATTTAATGCTTCAACAGCTTTTATTTCAATTACAACTTTATCCTCCACAAGTAAAAACATCCGGGAACCAACCTTAAGATTTATTTCTTTAAAGGTAAGTGAGGTAGGTTTTTAGGGTCTTCTAAATCACCAAAATTAGCGGTCTACTTTTTTTGTGCGCACCATAACTGAGCTATAAATAGAGTCTAAATTACAACTTGATTTTGAGTTAAGAAAAGTAGTGGAATCCATGAAGTTAAATCTTTCTGAGATTTTTAGTTTTACTGATTTTCAGCGACTTAATCGGTTGTGTAGCCTCAGGAATCCAATAGTGCACAGTAAATTATTACGTTTTAATAGGTGAATGTTTTAGTATTGCATCTTTAACTAAAAAACTAAAATTCATGAAAAAGTACTCTACAAGTGGCAAAGATAATTTATGTTTAATTCATGCAATCTTTGGAAATGAACATGATAAGGACGGTTATATAATTAGTAGCGAAGCCGTCAATCTATTAAAAGACTGCCAGGGTTTTGCTATGAATAAATTAAATGTTAAAACAATAGAAGGGTTTACTAAATTTGTTGAAGAGGGACATTGGAATGATGTTATAACTTTCTTTTCAGAAAGTTTGTATCCAATAAAAGATGTTGCCATTCAGGACTTTGAACTTCTTGTGAGTTATCCAAACATAATTGACTTTTTAGATACTGGCGTAAAAACGGACACTAATTACTATTTAAATTCCAATTGTAAAGATTATAAAAATCTTGAGGAGAATGAGAAAAATGAACAGGTCGGCAAAATTAAGGAACATATTAAAAACTATACAGCCCTTGATAAAACTATAGTATATAAGATTTTGTCTCAAGCAAGTTATTGTATTGGGAGCAGTGAATTGTGCCAGATGCAGCCTTACATTCCTCTTGGACGCTTTATTGCTAAACAGTATGGTATAAATCTTAAAATTGAAAGACCCGCGTCAGGAGGACAAAATGATGATGTAGATTATTTTTATAACAAAGAGCCGTCAGGTATTCAAACTGTGATCTACTATGATGGAGTAGGTCATTTTTACAAAAATATGACAGAAGAGGACTGTAAGAAATTATCTTCGAATAACCAGACCTCTGTTTCTCTAAAGGAATTTAAAGAACCTAGTAAGAAAAAGGAAACAACACCAACACCAACACCAACACCAATAACATATCAAGAACGGCAAGCGGAATACCTAATCAGGGCAGAAGTTATTCAACTCCAGCAGAGTATGAAACATTCTAGTTCAGGCAAAAATGTAGAACTAAGAGAGGCCTTGGCCATACTTGTTGCTGCCTCTAGTGACATAGTAAAAAATTTGGTTGAAGAGAAACAAGCACAGCAAGACGCTACAGAATTTTTAGAGCCGTTATTTGGTTGTTTATTTGATAAAAATCATCCAAGTATTAAAAGCACAATCAAAATAATTCCATTTGGTTATCGCAACCCAAAGGCTAAAACTGATGCATGCCAGTTTCTAAAGATTTCATTTTTAGAAATCAGTGGACAACAAAATTTTTCTGCTATGATTGATAATTATCAGGAATTAGAGACTCTGCGGGGTGGGGACAAATACTTGGCTGCAAAGATTCTTGGCGGTGAAAAGAAGGAGATTGCTACCAGACAATTAAACATCATTGTTCCAGTAGGTTGCCATGAGCTTGTTTTCAGTGTCAACCGTTTTAAGAAAGATAAATTGGGGGCATTAAAAATTGGGACTGATGTAAATTTTGATTCACTGAAATTTAACAAGATTGACTACGCAATAACCGCTTTTATTTGGCATAACGGCACAATTAATGAGGGACATTACACCACTTACATAAAAGAAGAAGATGATCAATGGTATCACTACAATGATGAGAAAAGAGAGCTGGTGAAAGGCAGTAAGTTAGAAGAAGCTATGAAACAGGCCTATGTAGTGAAGTATGCAAGCCATAAGGTAGGCCTTCCGGGCAGCCAATTAGGAACAGGAAATGCTGTTGGCGGATTTATCAACAGATGCTGGCTTAATGCCTCATTTTCTTTTGTAAAATCATTTACTACGATCAGTAACACAAGTCCACGAAACATTTCCCTTGATGCTATTAATTCCGTAAGGACTAATGCTTTGGCTAATTTCAGATATAGTGATGGAATAAATAATGGTTATAAATATTTAATAAAACCTGTTGACTTTAATCAAGGCCACGTGGATAAAGAAGGCTCAGATACTAGAATGAGAGATGAACTTCTCTATGATTTTAATGGTGAGGGTAACAATAAAAATATATTGACTCAAATTCCTGATGATTTAATGAGTAGTATTCCCCTAAATCATGAGGGCTCTTTAAGCAAAAATGAGTATGGAATAAGTTCAAATCTTTTGATAGGAAAAAAAGGCGAGAGACCGCACGGTCATAATTATGATAAGGGTAACAATAAAAATAACCCGTTTAGAATTACTAAACATCACTGGAAGAATATTTACCTAAACCCTGAGCACGATCTGGTTAGTGCTAAAGTTCTAAGTCCTGAGCAGGTAGATCAGTTTTTCACCGATCATCAGGATCATAAGGAAATAGCAAAGGTTTATTTAAAAACTAAGAAATTCAATAAGGATAAAAAATTACTAGC
>JAWUVT010000024.1:0-12708 GCA_034112225.1 Flavobacteriales bacterium
TTAATCTATTTTTTAATTTTATATTACTCTGCTGTAGGTACTAACACACTTCCTTTTATTGCGATTACTTTTGTATTCGGAATCGTATTGGCTACCAATGTACTGGTTTTATTTTGCATTCCTTGTTTTCCGTTAGAATCGAATGTAACATCAATTTTTCCTTCTGCACCAGGCTTAATTGGTTCTTGTGGCCATTCTGGAACTGTACAACCACAACTTCCTGTCGCTGAAGAAATAATGAGGTCTTTTTTACCTACATTTCTAAACCTAAAAGTCATAGAAACGACTTCTCCTTGAGTGATTTCACCAAACTCTTTAATTTCTTCAACAAATTCAAAAAATGGCATTTCAGCTTCATCCACCTCAACATCACTTGCTGTAATAGGATTATTAATGAGAGTTGTATTTACTGTTTCATGCTCTGTTGTTTCTCCACAAGAACTTAAGATTGCGATAATCGCAATTGGAAGTATTACTTTTTTCATTTCATTTTGTTTTTAGAATGCAAATATAATTAAAGCATATAGGTTAACAGGCAATTTAAGCGCCAACCTTTTAGCAATAAATCTTATTGTATAATTCTTGGTATTTCGCTAAAATATTTTTCCTTTTCAGTTTTAACGTAGGTGTTAATTCTCCACCATCAATGCTCCAAACAGTACCTATTAATTCATATCTTTTAATTTGTTCAAAATTAGAAAAGTCTTTATTTAAGTGCTCTATTTCTTTTTTAAATCGAGCAACAACGCTTCCGTTAGTAATCATTTCTGCATCAGTAGTGTAAGGGATACGCTGTTGCACACACCATGCTTTTAAGACTAAAAAATTAGGCTGTACAAAGGCTGCAGGCATCTTTTGCCCCTCTCCAATTACCATTACCTGTTCTATAAAACGAGATTCTTTAAATTTATTCTCCATAACTTGTGGGGCAATGTACTTTCCTCCTGAAGTTTTAAATATTTCTTTTTTACGGTCTGTAATTTTCAAGTATTTTCCATCAATCATTTCTCCAATATCTCCTGTATGGAAATAGCCATCAGCGGTTAATACTTCTTTGGTCAATTCAGGTTGCTTGTAATACCCCTTCATAACGCTTGGTCCTTTTACTAAGATTTCCCCATCTTCCGCAATTTTAACTTCTAAGTTGCTCAACGGCTTCCCTACAGTTCCAATCATTGTTCCTTCAGGCAATCTACTGTTTACAGCAATTACCGGTGAGGTTTCTGTTAAACCGTATCCTTCTAAAACAGGTATGCCTGCAGCATTAAATACTCTTGCTAAACGGGGCTGTAAAGCCGCGCCACCAGACGCCAAGGCCATTACATTGCCTCCTAAAGCTTCGCGCCATTTGCTAAAGATCAATTGATTGGCAATTTTTAGTTTTAAGTTGTAAACAAACCCTCCACTCACTAAAGGATCGTAAGCCAAGCCCAGATCTAATGCCCAAAAGAACAAGAACTTTTTAAAGCCTTTTAAAGCTGTTCCTTTCGCTATTATTTTATCGTACACCTTCTCTAATAATCGAGGTACTGTTCCAAAAATATGGGGTTGAACTTCTAATAAATTCTCCCCTATTGCATCTATCGATTCTGCATAATAAATAGAAACACTTTTATAGATGTACAAATAATCAATCATCCGCTCAAAAACATGGCAAAGTGGCAAAAAGCTTAATCCTCTTTGATCTTCTCCAACTGGTAATCTTTCTTGTGAAGCCAACACATTACTGACTAAGTTTTGGTGCGTCAACATTACTCCTTTAGGGTTTCCAGTAGTTCCTGAGGTATAAATTAAAGTAGCAACATCTTCCTCATGGGTATCAGCCATGGATTTCGTTATCCATTCTTCATTAATGGGCGTTGCCAATAACGCTCCATAATGTGCTTGATCTTTAATTTTATTCAACGTAAAAATGTATTCTAAGGCAGGTACATTCTTTTTAATGGCTAAAATTTTAGCTAAGATAGTCTCATCAGAAATAAAGACAACTCGAGCGCCACTATCATTTAAAATGTATTCATAATCGTCCTCGGTAATATTGGGATAAAGTGGTGCATTAATAATTCCTAATTGCTGTACCGCTAAATCGATTAAATGCCATTCTGTTCTATTGTTAGAGATAACGGCTACTCGATCTCCTTTTTTTATTCCTAAGTTGATTAAACCGGTACTCAACTGCTTGGCTTTGTTTATAAATTCAGCAGTAGATAAAGAGACCCAACTCCCCTTTTCTTTTTGGGTAAAAGCGTCTTGCTTAGGATCATTGGCTAATTGGTGGTAATAAAATTGAGGTATTGTTTGAATCATAAATCAAAAATTTAACCGAAAGATAAATATAATCTATAACATATGACATTAAATAATGGGAAGCCACTCCATTAATTGATACTGTATATTTGAAATAGAAAAAGAAAAACCGCCAATTGTAAGCGCTACATTGTTGGAATTAGTATTTTCGAAAAATGGAAAACTGCTCTATTTACTCTCATCACATTTGGTACAAAGAAATTGTAACCACGATATTGGACATTGTACCTGAAGAAAGGGTGGCAATAACAGGAAAAAGCAATTCGTGGGAAAAGATTCAAATCGTTAGTGAAAAAGGCCTGCTGAAATCTCAAAACAAAATGACCCTCTCTTGTAAGGTGAGAGAATTCCCGAGTTATCAATTAGGGGATCCTGTTGATGAAATCACTACCCATTTAAATGGACTACGAAATTATTTTGGAGCAATAGAAGATTGTGATGCTCGACTGCTACAAAAACTGATCTTTAAAATTTCCTCCATCAATATGGAAATTAGCGTTGTGGTTGACAATGGATTTAATGAAGATTTTGAAGCCATTGTTTTAGCAATTACCGAGGAAACGGAGGGCTTTATTTTCTCTAAGAACAACTCTATTTTTGAGGCTCCGGATTCCGAAAGTGGGCTATTTAATGAAAATGCAGATGTTATTCTTTGCACTTCGGGGTATTCGGATGTGAAAGATTTAGAAGTACTCCTCGAGCCTCATTATTATGCCGAAATGAAAAAGAAAGAGTGAATCAAGTAGCTAACTACAAATAGTAGCTAAAATAACTACAACTATTGGATAGTTTTGCAAACATGAAATTACATTCTGCAAATAGCAATTATCCCTTAGAAATATTTCGAATTTCTACGAACACGCCCTTTCGTACATCTTTAGCAGAAACCGGTATTAGCGCGGGATTTCCTTCGCCTGCTGATGACTTTTTAGATGCATCTATAGACCTCAACAAAGCCCTCATAAAAAACAAAGAAGCTACCTTTTATGGCCGAGTAAAAGGGGATTCTATGATTGGTGCAGGGATTCATGATGGAGATTTATTGATTATTGATAAAAGTATTGAACCCAAGAATAATAAAATTGCCGTTTGTTTTATTGATGGGGATTTCACCGTGAAGCGCATTAAAATAACGAAAGACATTGTCTGGCTCATTGCCGAAAACAAAAACTATCAACCCCTAAAAGTGACCAAAGACAATGATTTTTTAATTTGGGGAATTGTTACCCACGTGATTAAATCTGTATAATGTTTGCACTCATCGATTGTAATAACTTTTACGCTTCTTGTGAGCGGCTCTTTCGCCCGAATCTTAGAGGTCAACCCATTGTTGTACTCTCCAACAATGATGGTTGTGTGATTGCGCGAAGTAACGAGGCTAAGCCATTTGTGCCAATGGGGGCTCCAGCATTTAAGTATCAAAAAATATTTAGAGCCAATAAGGTTCATGTCTTCTCTTCTAACTTTGCTCTTTATGGAGATATGAGTAGCCGGGTAATGAATGTGCTTGCTGATTTTTCTCCAGACATTGAGATTTACAGCATAGATGAAGCTTTTTTAAATTTAGCGGGTTTTGAATTGTTTGATTTAAACGATTACGGACAGCAAATGAATTATCGGGTAAGTAAGAACACAGGCATTGGAATTGGAATTGGAATTGCGCCAACGAAAGCACTCACTAAGGTTGCGAATAGAATTGCGAAAAAATTTCCGATAGAAACGAAAGGGGTTTATGTGATCGATTCTGAAGCCAAGCGAATAAAGGCATTAAAATGGCTTAAAATTGAGGACGTTTGGGGCATTGGTTCACGCCATGCTTATCGGCTAAAGGTTAAAGGGGTACATACGGCTTATGATTTTACTCAACTGCAAGACGATTGGGTAAAAAAGAATTTAGCGATTGTTGGCTTGCGTTTAAAAAAAGATTTAGAAGGGATTCCTACTCTAGGACTCAATGAGGTGAAACGTAAAAAATCCATTGCCACAACACGAACGTTTGAGAAAAACCATACGGATTTATTGAACGTGCAAGAGCGCGTAGCTACTTTTGCGGTGACTTGTGCTGAAAAATTGAGGAAACAAAACTCTTGTTGCAACTTGATTATGGTATTTATACACACCAACGGACATCGTAAAGACTTGCCTCAGTACAGTAGAAACATTGTGGTTAAAACAGCATCGGCAACCAACTCTAGTTTGGACATCGTAAAGTATGCCATTAGAGGGTTGAAAGCCATTTACAAGGAAGGCTATCAGTATAAAAAAGCGGGGGTCATTGTGATGGGTTTAACTCCCCAAAATGAAAAACAGTTCAATCTATTTACGGCTGAGAACCCTAAGCATGAGGCGCTAATGCAGGTAATGGACAGGATGAATCATTCTATCGGTCAAAAAAAAATTAAATTAGCTTGTCAAGATTTAGACAGAACTTGGAAAATGAATCAGGAAAGATTGTCTCCAAGATATACCACCCAACTCAATGAAATTATAACCATTAAGGTGTGAAGGGAAAAGAGTGAGAAGTTGGGAGTTGGGAGTTTCATTGCTTACAATTAGATTCGACAATACCTTCTTCTCGAAAATTTATTTTTTCAGAAATTTCAATGGTAAGAGTTACAATAAGAAAGTTGAAAGAAAAAAGCATCCATAAACTTGATTTTTCTCTTCATAGATCATCCATTATGGATTTCAAGTTTATGGATGGAATAACTTTTTGCTTTTATACTATTTATGGGTTGTTCTAAATGCCTATCCATTAAACTATTGAAAAAAAGAGAAGTATCATGACCGAATATTGAAGTGCAACCCCCTTACGTTTGTTGGACTGAGAGGATGATCCTTACTGTTTTATTCGGAGCCCGCTACTGGATTAGTGGTTCGTTTGTTACTAACGATTGAGCACGTATACTTTTTAGTCCAATTTCCCAAAGTTTTTTTCCAACTTCAGGATCTAATGCAGACTTGTCGATTACTCCTAATGCAGGAAAACCGGCGAACTCACCTTCCCCATCTGGCCCATAATATTCTCCTGTTTTTACCTCTTTATTTGTTGCAGCCATAAGAGTAGGTAAGCTTCCTTGCCAGGTATCCATAAATTTCATTTTCTTCAAAATCTCTGGATCAATGTGTCTTTGTAATTCAGTTTTGGTAAAACCGGGATGACAAGCAACAGAAATTATATTTTCGCCCTTGCGGTTGAATCTTTTACCTAATTCTATTGCAAATACAAGGTCCGCGAGTTTACTTTGATAGTATTCTCTTTTTAAATCATAAGGTTTTTGAAGCCGTAAATTTTCGAAATCTATTGTTGCGCCTCTATGTGCAATACTACTAAGCGTTACTACCCTAGAGTTCTTTGCAGCTTTTAATTGGTCGAACAACAAATGAGTCAGCAGAAAATGACCAAGAAAATTGACGCCAAATTGCAATTCAAAACCTTCTTTTGTTTTAGACTCGGGAGGCATCATCACACCAGCGTTGTTAATAAGAATGTCAAGTTTAGAATGAGTTGAATTGAACTCCTTAACAAATTTTCTTATCGATTCCATACTGGACAAATCAATGATACCATAGGTGACGCTCCCCGCGATATCTTCTTTGCAAATTTTATCGACAGCTTCTTTCATCTTGACTTCATTTCTTCCTGCAATAACTACATCTGCACCAACTTTAGCTAATCCAAGAGCTGTATAATATCCAATTCCGGAATTAGCTCCCGTAATTAGTACTTTTTTTCCTTTTTGACTTTCTGTATTTGATAAAACCCAATTGTTAAATTCTTTATTCATTTATTCCTCTTTTTATTCGCATAAAATTACTAAACATTGCGTTTAATACCGTTATTTAATAGCACCAAAGTAATGCTATTTTAGAGATCGATCTCCCTGTATTTTAAAATCAGGCAAGAGAAATGCTACTTCACTACGTCAAGGACAGCTTGTCCTCTAGAATTCGGGACAACTTGTGAAACTGTTCGATAATCCCTACAAAATGATGGGCATTAACGCACCAAACGAGCAATAAATTATAACTGCTCAATTAAAATTAAATAGCGTGTTTATGCTGCTGCACAAGTTCTCTAAGTGGAGAAAACCAGGTATATTTAGAGCTGCAAAAAAAGAAAATCAAGAGCCATTAGTTATTCATGTAGAGCGAACATCTTCAATTCGATAACTTTTATAGGCGCTTAAAAGATACCATTGATTTTTGCCGTTTTAAAAAAAAGGTTCTCATTAAAATTAGTTAAAAATCCATTTTTACGAAATTACAGCTTGGTGTAACGACCACAATTGTTGGATTGAGTTGGTTTAATTTCCTAATATTTCCAGTAATAATCAAAGCAAATAGGACATATAGAATGACTTACGTTGGAGGGCATTATTTCGACCCACTCAGGGATCCAGTCCCAAACGTCTTCTTGATCTACTCTTTGACAGTTCCTGCAATTGCTACATTGTGTGATAAATCCTGTTGACTGGGTGTAGTTCTTTGCGTAAATATCATGAGCTTTTTGATGCTTTCGATCTATGGAGAAATTAACGGTTAACGAGTTAATTACGATAAGGCCATCTCCATCTTTAAGCGGATGAACACTTTGATGAAACTGTCTAAATTCTTTGCCACTGGAGCATTGATATTCATGGCGCCAAACTTTACCAGTTTCAAATACTCTCTGATAGTTTTGAAGATAGAAATCTTTAACCTCCCTTCCCCTTAATGCTTTAATGATAGGGGTGCCGATAGGAAATTTATTCACCCCATTTTCCTCCACATTATTTTCTTTAAAAAAATGGACCCAACTAGGGTTCATGTAGATTAAATTCAGGTCTTTTGATAAACCATAGATGGAGTGTTTACTGTTTTCTAGAGTATTAAAATCAAAGCCGTTCAATTTAGTCGAAAAATCTTTGCGATATCTTTCCATTCCTTTATTATTAGATCCACAACAACGCTAGAGTAATCAGCCAATAGATTGAAATCTAGAAATTGTGTTTGCCCAGTAGGGACATTTTTTTAGTTACCGCAAAGTAATTAATTAATCTAGAGGGAGCAAGTCTCTTCTGGACGGTTGTCGTACTTCGGACCATTAGTCAGCTGTACGGTTGTAAATGGTGAGAGTTGTACCAAAGATTGTTTGTGATTAATAAAGAGCAAATACCGACTATAAAAACTGGTACTGATGAACTGCGGTATCCGAGCCCCGCTTGGATTATTCGGAGCGGTAGTAAAAGGTTACAGTGGTGAGAGCAGCGAACTCCGCCTATTTTATCGGGAGTGGTAAAATCGGTTGTCTGCCGTTATTCTTTTGGCACGAATTGTCTCCCTCTTCAAGTATCTCTTGGTCTGCAGTATTCAGGTAACAGTCAAATTAAATTGCTCACTTTTTCTAATCCTTACATCGAACTGAGGTTCTTAAATTTCCTAAATAAAGCTTGGAGAAAGAATTGGAATAAAAACATAAAGAAACAATACTATTAATCAATAATAGCTACTTTTACTATCCCTAATTAAATTAAAAAAAATTGACAGCTGGGAGATGTCTCCAACAACGCTTTAAAACAAGTATCAATTATGAAAAAAGTACTATTAATACTATGCTTTATCTCTACAGTTATCGCTAATGCGGGTAACATTAGTTATGAAGTTTCAATGCCAGAACCACATACCCATTATTACCATGTAAAAATGACGGTAACTGATTATCAAAAAGATTATTTTGATATACAAATGCCAGTTTGGTCACCAGGGTCCTATTTGGTAAGAGAATTTGCTAAAAGTGTTGAAGAGTTGAGCGCTACATCTGATGCTAAAATGGTTAAGTCTGAAAAAATAAATAAAAACACTTGGAGAATTTATGCAAAGCAATCTAACAACGTTGTCATCAATTATAGGGTTTATGCTTTTGAATTAAGTGTTAGAACTAGTTTTGTTGATGCATCTCATGCTTATTTTAATGGAACAAGCATGTTTCTTTTTATTGATGAACTTAAAAACACGCCACACAACTTAACAATTATACCTTTTAAAGATTGGAAAAAAGTAAGTACTTCATTAACCAAAACCTCTCCAACAGCTTTTGAATATCAAGCTCCTGATTATGACATTTTGGTAGATTCTCCAGTGGAAATTGGAAATCAAGAAACTTTTGATTTTACTGCTGCAGGTGTTGTTCACCATGTGGCGATGTATGGCAAAGGAAATTATGACATTAGCACTTTAAAAGTGGATATGGCTAAAATTGTGGAAGCTTGTACAGCCGTTTTTGGAGAAAACCCAAACAAAGAATACACCTTTATCATTCATAATTTAACCAGAGGAAGTGGTGGTTTAGAACACTTAAGCTCTACTACCTTACAAGTAAATAGGTGGACTTATAAAGGTTCGGCTTATAAAGGTTTTTTAAGTTTAGTGGCTCATGAATATTTTCATTTATGGAATGTAAAAAGAGTTAGACCTATAACTTTAGGGCCCTTTGACTATAATAATGAGAATTATACTTCGCTATTGTGGGTGATGGAAGGTTTTACGAGTTATTATGATGAGTTGTTGTTATATAGAGCTGGTGTTTATACAGAAAAAGAAATTCTAAGAAAATTTCAAGGAGCTGTTAGTAATATTGAGAACCAACCAGGAAATAAAGTTCAACCTGTAGCGCACTCTAGTTTTGATGCTTGGATAAAAGCTTACCGATCGAATGAAAATAGCTACAACACAACAATCTCTTATTATTCTAAAGGAAGTGTTGTTGCAAACATGTTGGATTTAATGATTATCAATAATAGTAAAGGAAAAAAGAATCTAGACCATGTGATGCAACATTTGTATCGCGAATTTTATAAAAAACAAGGAAGAGGTTTTACCAAAGAAGAGATGAAAGCTACTTTAGAAGAAGTAGCTGGAATAAATTTAGATGATTTCTATGCAAATTTCATTAATGGAACTGAAACTTTCGATTATAAAACCATTTTTGGTTACGCAGGTTTAACTTTTGAAGAAATTGAAAACAAAAACACAAGCTTAGGGGTATCTACTTCTGGAAATAAAATCACTAAAGTGTATAGAGGAACTTCTGCTTATGCAGGAGGACTAAATGTAAAAGATGAAATTTTAGCGATTAATGGTTATCGGGTTCACAATAACATTAGCGATTTTATTGAGGATAAACCGGCTGGTGAAAACGTTACGGTTTTATTTAGTAGAGACAACATCATTCAAAGGTTAACTTTTCCTTTACTGGAAAAAGGAACCAGCAGTTATTATTTAACTGACGTTACTGAAAAGAAAAATAATGTTCACCTCAAATGGCTTTCTAAAAAATGAGGACTTCTTTAATCGTCGCTGTTGCTAAAAACAACGTAATTGGCAAGAACAATGATCTGATTTGGAGATTGCCTAAAGACATGCAGTTTTTTAAACAAACGACCTTGAATCATCATATTGTTACTGGACGAAAAAATTACATTTCTATTCCTAAAAAGTTTAGACCGCTACCAGATCGAACTAATATTGTTTTAACAAGACAAGTAGACTTTAGAGAAGAGGGCTGTATCATTGCCAATTCTTTAGAGGATGCAATTATCTATGCTAAAAATTATAATGAAACTGAACTTTTTATTATTGGAGGAGGTCAAATTTATAAAGAAGCGTTAGCAAAAAACTTAATCGATAGAATGTACATTACGCATGTAAATGAAGTGTTTGACGGCGATACTTTCTTTCCAGCAATTGATGCTGAAAAGTGGAAAAAAGTTTCTGAAGTTGAAAACCCTTCAGATGAGAAACATGCGCATTCTTTCACATTTACTGTTTACGAAAAAAAATAAATAGAACACTATGCTTACCATTAACCCAAAAGACATTGAAGTTCCAAAATTACACCATTATTTACTAGGAGCTATTGGTCCAAGACCAATTGCTTTTGCGAGTACGATAAGTGAAGATGGAACGCCAAATTTAAGTCCATTTAGTTTTTTTAATGTTTTTAGTGCCAACCCTCCTATCCTGATTTTTTCTCCTGCTAGGAGCGGTAGAACTGGAGCGACTAAAAACACCTTAGATAATGTTCAAGAAACGAAAGAGGTTGTTATTAATGTGGTAAATCATGATATTGTACAACAAATGTCTTTATCCAGTTCGCCTTATGATCCTTCTATTGATGAGTTTGTAAAAGCGGGATTAACTCCTGTTGCTTCTGAAGAAATCAGGCCATTTAGAGTGAAAGAATCTCCCGTTCAATTTGAATGTAAAGTCAATGAAATTGTTGAGTTAGGTCAGAATGGTGGTGCTGGAAATTTAGTGATTTGTGAGGTGGTAAAAATTCACATCAATGAAGCCATTTTGGATGATAAAGGCATGATTGATCAGCACAAAATTGATTTAGTGAGTCGAATGGGTGGCAACTGGTATTGTAGGGCGGATAAGAACTCTATGTTCGAAATTAAAAAACCGATTACTTCCATTGGTATCGGAGTAGATCAAATCCCCTCAGCAATAAGAAATAGTGCTGTTTTATCGGGAAACGATTTAGGCCTTCTAGGCAGTGTTGAAGCTATTCCTGCTGGTTCTCCAACGGATGCTTCTCAGCATAAGGAAGCGAAAGAACTGTTAGCAAAAGATGATGTTGAAGCGGCTTGGAAAGTATTGTTGAGCTAATCAATTGGGATTCACTGCTAAATACACGAAAGCCTTTCAATACTTATTCCCTACTCCTTTTACAATTGCAGTTAGTTTAACGGTACTTAGCTTCTTCATCGCATTTCTGACTACTCGCCCTGAAACAGCAAGTGTTTCTCATTATGCCATTCAAATCCTAAAATATTGGGAGGGAGGTCTTTGGAATTCGGGCTTAATGGTTTTTGCCATGCAAATGATGTTAATGCTTGTTTTAGGACATGTATTGGCCTTAACAAAGCCCGTTAATTCAATGATTAACTTGGCTGTAAAATCGTGTAACAATACGGCTAAAGCTGCTGCTTTGGTAACTTTACTAACGGTTCTCGTTAGTTTATTTAATTGGGGATTAGGATTAATTTTTGGAGCGATTTTCGCAAGAAAAGTTGCTGAGCATGCTTCAAAATTAAAATTAAACATCAACTATCCACTTATTGGAGCCGCAGGTTATTCTGGTTTAATGGTGTGGCATGGAGGGTTATCTGGTTCTTCTTTAGCAAAAGTTGCTGAACCTGGGCACTTAAAAGAAATAATGGCTGATCTTCTTACAGAAAGTCAACTCTTAGCATTACCTGAAAAAATTTCCTATTCAGAAACTGTTGGTTCTCAGATGAACCTGTTTGTAATGGTTTTACTACTCACTGTTTTGCCTTTTGCCATGTATTGGATGGGTAAAAGGGTGAAATCGAGCCCTATTCATCTTTTAGCTAATAAAAATAATGAAGAACCCATTCAACTAGAAGGAGCCGAGAAACTGGACCATTCTAAAGTTTTTTCTTGGTTTTTTGGCAGTGTTATTTTGTGCTACATTGGGTACAAGGTAGCCAATGATTATCATTACAATTTACTTCAGTTTTTTAATCCTAACAATATTAATCTGCTACTCTTCTCCTTAGCTATTGTTTTACACCAAAGCATTTATAATTTTTTAAAGGCCATTGACAAAGCGATTGGTGGTGCTTCAGGAATTTTAATTCAATTCCCCTTGTACTTTGGAATTATGGGCATCATGAAAAGCTCAGGTTTGGTTGGTGATATTTCAGGATTTTTTGTTGAAATTTCGAATGAAACAACCGCTCCAATTTTTACTTTTTTAAGTGCTGGTTTGGTGAATGTTTTTGTTCCTAGTGGTGGTGGGCAATGGGCTGTACAAGGACCAATAATTGTGCAAGCTGCTAATGATTTAGGAAGCTCTTTACCTAAAAGTATAATGGCTTTAGCTTATGGAGATCAACTCACCAATATGTTACAGCCTTTTTGGGCATTGCCCCTTTTGGGCATTACGGGGTTAAAAGCGAAAGAAATTTTACCTTACACTTTATTTTTAATGGGGATGGGTTTGGTCATTTACATGACGGGGTTACTCCTTTTTTAAGCCAAAACGTCCAGAAAGAATAGGTTTAGAAACGCCTCCTTTTCCAAGCTTTAAATTGTTTAGAAACATTTTTAACGAAAGTGCAACAACCTTTCGATTTAAGTTCAACTGGCTCTAGGTGTGATTACTAAAGAGGTATAAACTCAATGAGGAGAACATCCATTAGGAGCTTTCCGTTGCCGTTCGATAGCTTTCAGATCATTTAGAGCGCTTTCAGATAGTTAGAGCGCTTTCAGATTTTAAAGCTGTTCCGTTAAAGTTAGAAAGTGAAAGAAACTTATACTGAAGGTACATCATCAACAGCTTTAGAATCTAAAGAATCTCTAATACCATTTCCAACCAATACAAAGGCTAAC
>JAWUVT010000025.1:0-9827 GCA_034112225.1 Flavobacteriales bacterium
GCACTGACAACTGTGGAAATTCAGAAAATTACAATCAAGTAATTACTCTTGAAGACAATACCGCACCAGTAATTACTTGTCCTTCCACCCAAAATCAAGATGCTACTAACGGCATTGATGTTACATTGAATGATTACACCGATATGGCAACAGTTCTAGATAACTGCTCTGCAGTTAGGAACATTACCGTAACTCAATCTCCAGCAATTGGTTCTTCACAAAATATAGGATCCTTAGCAATAACTTTAACCGCTACCGATGAGTGTGGAAATTCAGCTGATTGTAACTTTAATGTGAACATTTCAACAACCGTAAGCATTGCAGAAAGTACCCGAGTAGAAATTGCCATTTACCCAAACCCTAATAAAGGCTTGTTTAAATTAGACTTAGGTTCAGCTAAAAATCAAAATGTTTCGATTAAAATATACAGTCTTGTTGGTTCAATAGTTTATGATGAAGAAAATATTGAAACCAATGGCGTTTACAATTTAGATTTACAACATGTTGAAAAAGGACTTTATTTCGTAAGTATTAAAAATGAAAAAGAAACAATTGTTAAGAAGATCTTAATCCTGTAAGAAATCAGCTAATTAAACTAAAAAACCAGCTAATCTCTTAGCTGGTTTTTTTAAACTGTTTTTTTAGTGCCTACTTTTATGAATTTAGCAAGTCTAATTGCTCACCACTTTCTTCCCAATCTTTCATGGCTTGATCAAATTCTTTTTTGAGTAGCTCGTACTCGTCCATTACTGCCTGAGAGTAAGCTTCAGGGTCTAATAATTTTTTATTCAATCCCTCCATCTTGCCTTCTAACTCTTCAATTAAACGCTCTAGTTTTCCAACTTTATTTTGAGCTTTTTTAAGGTCTTTATCAAGCTGTTTCCGTTCTTCGTAACTCAATTTATGCTCAGAATTTCCTTTTTGTTTCTTTTCTACAACTTTTTCTTTATGTTCAAATTCACGAATTGTTTTGGCTTGTTTGGACTCTAAAAATTCGTAAACACCTCCTAAAAATTGTTTTACATTCCCCCCACTAAACTCATACATTTCTTCGGTTAATCCATCCAAGAAATCTCTATCGTGAGAAATAACAATCAATGTTCCATCATACTCTAATAATGCTTTTTTTAATACATCTTTAGATCTAATATCGAGGTGATTTGTTGGCTCATCCAATACCAATAAATTTACAGGCTCTAATAACAATTTACACAAGGCAACTCTTGCTCTCTCTCCACCAGAAAGCACTTTTATTTTTTTAGAAATTTCCTCTTCTCCAAACATAAAAGACCCCAAAAGGCTTCTTACTTTTTTACGAATTTCACCGTGAGCCGCTCCATCAATAATTTCGAAAACCGTTTTTTCTTTATCTAATTCTTCGGCTTGATTTTGTGCAAAGTAAGCCAGATCAACATTATGCCCAATTTTCAGCTCGCCTTCATGCTCCAATTCTCCAACTAAAGAGCGAATCATAGTCGTTTTACCTTCGCCATTCTTTCCTACAAAAGCAATCTTTTTCCCTCTTTCAACAAAGAAATTAACCCCACTAAAAATCTGATTGTCACCAAAAGCCTTACCAACTTCATTGGCTTCCACAGTCACCTTTCCTGATCTTGGAGCTGGAGGAAAAGAGAATTGCATGGACGCGTTGTCTTCTTCTTCAATCTCTATTCTATCTAAACGATCTAATTGTTTAATCCTACTTTGAACCTGAACAGCTTTTGAGGCCTTAGACCTAAAACGTTCAATAAATTTCTCCGTATCTTGTATCTGTTTTTGTTGATTGGTATAGGCAGCCATTTGCTGATCTCTTCGCTCCTGTCGTTGACTCAAATACTTTGAATAGAAAGTTTTGTAATCAAAAATCTTTCCTAAAGAAATCTCTATCGTTCTATTGGTCACTCCATCCAAAAAAGCTTTATCGTGAGAAACTAAAACAACTCCTCCATGATATACTTTTAAGAAATCTTCTAACCATTGTATGGCCTCAATATCTAAGTGATTGGGTGGCTCATCTAATAATAAAACATCGGCATTAGACAATAAAATTTTTGCCAATTCAATCCGCATTCTCCAACCCCCACTAAAATCGTCAGTTAATCGAATAAAATCTTCAGGACTAAAGCCTAGCCCTTTTAAAATAGTTTCACAATCAGAATCAATGTTAAAACCACCCAACATTCCAATTCGCTCATTAAATTCACTGAGTTCATTTAACATTTCTGAATAACTATCCGATTCATAATCTGTCCTTACTCCTAGTTGTTCATTAATTTCATCAATCTTCTCATTAATTTTATTCACCTCTTTAAAAACAGATTTGGCTTCTTCCATTACTGTTTTTCCAAAATTGAAATCCATATCTTGAGGTAAGTAGCCTATTCTAAAACCACTAGGCATAGAAACATTCCCCCCATCAGATTCAGACTCTCCAGCAATTATCTTTAATAAAGAAGATTTTCCTGCGCCATTTTTACCCACCAAACCAATTCTGTCTGTCTTATTGATGATAAATGAAATCTTGTTAAACAAATAACGTTCACCAAAATTTACCGTAAGTTCATTAATTCCAACCATGTTGCGAAATTAGTTAAAGTAAGTGATATTGTTTAGATATTGGTAGCGTTGAATTGGATATCTTTGTACTCTATTCAAGTCTTAAAAATTATGGCACAATCAACACTTCTCATTCCTAGCATTTTAAAATGCAAATGTCCAAAATGTCATGAAGGAGATTTGTTTGTGAACAAGAACATGTACCAATACAAAGGGTATTTTGACATGCCAAATCACTGTGCAAAATGTGGCCAAGATTTTCAGATTGAAGCAGGGTTTTATTTAGGAGCCATGTTTGTCAGTTATGCATGCACTGTTGCGCTAACAGTTAGTGTTTTTGTTGCATTCACAACCTTTAAGATCTTTAGTTTAGTCCCTTTTTTAATTGCCACAGGAATAGTCCTAACGCTGACAACTCCGTTTATTATAAAAATTTCTCGGTCCATTTGGATTTCCTTTTCTGTAAGGTTTGATCCTAACGCTATTTCAACTTATGCAGCACAAAATCCAAGTCAATAAAACCGCTATCTATCACACTGAAGGAAACCTTAAAACTGCCAAAACGATTTGGATAGTGTTGCATGGTTATGGTATGTTAGCTGAATTTTTTATCAGAAAATTCATCCCTATCCTAAATGAGCATACTTGTATCATTGCTCCTGAAGGACTCTCAAAATTCTATGCTAAAGGTTTTGACGGCCGTGTTGGTGCAACATGGATGACGAAAAAAGACAGGGCATCTGAAATTGAAGATTACATCAACTACCTTAATCAATTGTATAACACCATCCGTTCTGAAAATAATACCAAAGATGTGAAAGTAAATGTGGTTGGATTTTCTCAAGGAGGAGCAACAGCGTGTAGATGGATCGCAAATGGCAAAGTAACTCCAACTAACTTTATACTTTGGTCGAGCGCTTTTCCTGATGAAATGAAATTCGAGTCTTTTGAGAAAAACGTTAACACCTATCTCCTTTATGGAGATAATGATGAATTTAACACCAATGGTAGAATCAACAGACAGGAAGCTTTTTTAAAAGATTCTCAACTCCACTTTAAGTTAATCGCATTTAAAGGAGGGCATGACATTCCGAATGAAATATTAAAAGAACAAACATTACTAAATAACTGGCAATGAAAATCCAACCAACACTATTGATAACTACCCTTTTATTCTTACTCGCATGTAAAGATGAAGGGAATCAATTAGAGGTTTCTACTTCAACTACTGAAAGAGCTGACAACTTCACCATCGTTGGTGAAAAGAATTTCCTATCAGGCTACGAACCTCTTGATTCTTTTGGCAATGTTAATGTGGTTATTGAAATCCCTACTGGAACAACTGCAAAATGGGAAGTTGAAAAGCCCTCTGGGAATTTAAAATGGGAGTTTATAGATGGAGCGCCAAGAGAAGTTAACTATTTAGGTTACCCTGGTAATTATGGTATGATACCGAGGACTTTACTACCTAAAGACATGGGAGGCGATGGAGATCCTTTAGATGTTATTGTGCTAGGAAATGCCGTTGAAAGAGGTGCGGTTTTAAAAACTAGAATAATCGGAATGCTCCGCCTATTAGACAGGGGAGAGCAAGACGACAAGTTAGTCGCAGTAGTAGAAAACTCTCCTTTTTCCGAAATAAAAAATTTAGAAGAACTCGACAGTAATTTTAACGGAATAAGAACTATTATTGAAACCTTTTTCACCAATTACAAAGGCCCAAAAAAAATGGAGCCATTAGGTTGGTCCAATGAAATTGAAGCTGAAAAAATATTAGAATTCAGTATCGAAGCTTACCAAAAGAAAGTTCAATAATATTTTTTCACACCCATTAAACTTTCTATACATTCCTTCGTCTAAGAACAAAATATACGAACTAAATTCAAAAAAATATGAAAAGAACACTACTATTAGCTGCTATTATCTTGGCAGATTTAGGTCTCCAAGCCCAAGGACCGGCAATAAGCTCTTGGCTACAAAACACAACCGTTACCGGTAGACATTACATAAGCGGGAACTCTACAGCCATTAATGATTTAGATCTTGTAAATGTTCAGTCTGTTCAATACAATACCAATTACGTTTTTGTTTCTGCAACGGGTATCCCAGCATATGTAACTGGTCCTTTTTTAGATGGAAACCCTTCAAGTGCAACTGCACAAAACTCAATTTTCAAAATCCCTTTAACTCCTTCAGAAAATACAGGCACATCAACTGCGGTTGGCATGGGTAATATTGGCGTTTTTATTAATGGAACGGCACTTTTCAATTATGCGGATGGTGTTTCTTACAGCCTTTCCAATGGGGAAGACCAAGGAGGTCCTAGTGGAGGTAACCCAGACGGCATTTGGAACAGAGATGCTATTCTTGCAGAAATGGATGGTTTTGACTGTTCGAAAGGACATCCTGCAATGGGAAACTACCACCACCACCAAAACCCTAGTGCTTTTAAACTCGATTTAACTGTGCTCTCAACAATTTGCAACACTTATGATGCGGATGGTTTATATGCTATTAATGCAGCTCAACACTCTCCATTAATTGGTTTTGCTTACGATGGGTTTCCGATATATGGTGCTTATGGTTATGCCAATACTGACGGAACAGGAGGTGTTACAAGAATAAAATCAAGTTACTCCTTACGAAATATCAGTGTAAGAACTCAATATGCTGATGGATCAACTGTAACTAATGGCCCTCCAGTAAATACAACCTACCCTCTTGGTCATTATCAAGAAGATTACGAATACATTAGTAATGCTGGCGAAGATTATTTAGATGAACACAACGGAAGATTTTGTGTTACTCCAGAATACCCAAACGGTATTTACTGTTATTTTGCTACGGTTGATGCCAACTGGAATTCTGCATACCCTTATGTTGTTGGACCTACATTTTACGGAGTTTACGATGTTTCTACAGTAAACTCAGTTCCTACAGGAACAACGACTTACAATACAACGGTATCAATTACTGAGAATGTTTTAAATACCATTGAAATCAACATCTACCCAAATCCTGCTTCCAACTTTATTGTGCTGCAATTTAATGCTTTAGTGAAAGAAAACATTACTGTTGAGCTATTTGATATCACAGGAAAAATCATTCAAAAATCAATGATTTACCAAGGAAGTACAATCACTAATTTTGACACCAAAGAGTTAGCAAATGGACAATACCTTGTTAAATTTACCAATCAAAAAGAATCGATTACTAAGAAAATAGTGATTGCCAGAGATTAGAATCTAAAATTATACCACTAAAAAGGGAGCAATTGCTCCCTTTTTTTTTAGTTTCTTCATAGCGCTTGCAGAATCTGTTCTTCATCAATATCTACCATACATTTAAAATGTTTTTTAGGACAGCTGTCATGTCCAATTTTAGAACAAGGCCTACATTTTAACTCTTTGTTTTCTACCATCACATATTTTTCTGGATGGTTGGGGTAATAAGGATACATTCCAAATTCAGGAATTGTGTTTCCCCAAATAGAAATAATTTTAATTCCAAGAGCGGCACCTATATGCATTAATCCGGTATCATGCGTAATCAATGTTTTACTTTGCGCTACTAAAGATGCAGATTGATTAAGAGAATATTTACCACATGAATTGTAAATATTCTCTCCAAGAGCATTTTCGATTTCTTGTCCAGTCAAAGCATCTTCTTTGCCTCCAAGCAATACAATTGGTGCATTTATTTTTTTACAAATAGAAATTATTTTAGTTAAAGGCAAACGCTTTGTAGCATGTTGTGCTCCAATGGCAAAAGCAATGTATCCATTTTGATGCACATCGGGAAGTGTTAATAAATCAACCTGATCGTGATCACTTATAAAATAGTCTAATCCTTGAAAATCATTGCTTACTCCTAAAGACTTTACTGCTTCTAGGTACCTATCTACAATATGTACTTTAGGCAGTTTGTTTATTTTAAATGCAGTGATCAACCATTTAGAATAATTCGCTTTATTAAAAGAAAAAGAAAATATTTTCAGGCTCTTTACTACTCTTCTAGATCGAAGGTTCTTATGCAAATCAACTACATAATCAAATTTTTCTAATTTTAATTCGGCTACAATTTCATTGGTACTTTTTTCAATGGTATGAATTTTAGCAACATAAGGATTATCTTCTACCACAGACTTGTACTGTCTTTTTGTTAAGTAATGGAGCTCAACCTCTCCATCCAGCTGGTGTTTTAAACACCTCAAAACAGGCGTAGTTAAAACAATATCACCTATTGAACTGAACCGAATAACGAGTATTTTTACTTTGTTTACTTCCACAGAACAAATATACCCGAAAACTCAAATCCAACAACCATTAAGGACAATCAATTCCTTAAAAATTCTTCTGAAAAGAATCAAAAGTTAACAAACTCCTCACATGAATACAACTATCTTACTCATTATCATTCCAATTTGCTTATTTTTATGCTCTTAACATAAGATGATTAGATGCAAGAATTAATTGAAAATTTTACAAACCACATTACAGAATCTATAAACATTTGCAATGCGACTCCATTAACTCCTTTCTCAGGAAAAATAGAAAATGTATTGATTTGTGGTCTAGGTGGATCTGGTATTGGAGCAACGATTATTACACAAGTTGTTTCTCAAGATGCCAACTGCCCTATTGCTGTAAATAAAGACTATAAAATACCAAATTTTGTCAATAAAAACACACTAGTAATCTGCTGTTCTTATTCAGGAAATACGGAAGAAAGTTTAGAGATGTTATCGCAAGCCGAAGCTAAAGGAGCAACAATAGCTGGTGTAACAGCTGGAGGCCAACTAGAGAAAATTGCCAAAGCAAAAGGATACAATCATATCTTGATTCCAAACGGACATCCTCCAAGGGCAGCTTTTGGTTTAGCTTTTCCTTCTTTATTTTTCCTGTTAAATCACTACCAAGTAATTTCTCATAATTACGTTGATCAATTTAACAATGCCATCTCTACCATTAATACTGAAGAAGAAAACATCATTAAAGAAGCAAAAGAGATTGTTGAAAAATTAGTAAACAAAATCCCAGTAATCTATTCAGATGCCAATTATGAAGGAGTAGCAGTAAGGTTACGTCAACAAATTAACGAGAATGCTAAAATGTTATGCTGGCATCATAGCATTCCAGAAATGAACCACAATGAGCTAGTAGGTTGGAGAACAAACAATGAAGATTTAGCTGTTGTGATCTTAAGAAACGAAGATGATTATTTCCGAACTCAAAAAAGAATGGAAGTCAACAAAACTGTTTTTGAAAAATACACTTCTACAATTGTAGAAATCTATTCAAAAGGAAATTCTCAACTAGAACAGTCTCTATATTTAATACATTTTGGGGATTGGATCTCTCTCTTATTAGGAACCAAAAATGGGGTAGACATTACAGAAGTTGATGTTATTACTCATTTAAAAGAAGAATTGAGTAAAATCTAAGCTCAACATCTTTTTAAGAGGAATCGAAGGTTCTTCTTGAGATTGCTTCGCAATTCTTACTCGCAATGACGAACAGAAGAAACATGAAAGATATTTATTTTCAAGATTTAGGACGAATTGATTATAAAGAAGCTTGGGATTTTCAAGAAGTGCTTTTTAAGGCCAATGTTGCTGCTAAAATTGAAAACAGAAAAGCTGAAAAAACAGTTACAGCAACCAATAACCACCTTCTTTTCTGCGAACATCCTCATGTTTACACCTTAGGAAAAAGTGGCGATGAAAGTCACCTATTACTTTCTGAAAGCTTACTCAAACAAAAAGGAGCTACGTATTACAAAATAAACAGAGGTGGCGACATTACCTACCATGGGCCAGGACAAATTGTTGGTTATCCTATTTTAGATTTAGAGAAATTCTTTACTGACATTCATAAATACCTCCGTTTTTTAGAAGAAATGATTATTCTAACGCTTGCCGAATACGGAATAGAAGCAGGAAGATCTAAAGGATTTACTGGCGTTTGGATTGATGCTGAAGACCCCCTTAAAGCTCGTAAAATTTCGGCTATGGGAGTGCGTTGTAGCAGATGGGTCACCATGCATGGTTTTGCTTTTAATGTCAATGCCGATTTAGACTATTTCAATAACATTGTTCCTTGTGGAATTGCGGATAAACAAGTCACCTCACTCCAAAAGGAACTAAACCGAGAAGTTGACGTAGACGAAGTGAAACAAAAATTAAAAAAACATTTCACTCAGATTTTTGAAGCAAAATTTATCTAACCTAATGAAAATAATAAAGAGAATCCTGCTAATCATTTTTTCAATTTTAGTAGCGGCTTCTTTATTAGCTACCTTAACAGGAAATGCTCATTTGTTCAAAGCAATATCCTCCACTTACTTAATTGGTAACACAGGCCCAACGATAGATGAACATACTTTTTTTGAAAGTAGAACTGTAGCAGTTAACAATCACCAACCTTGGGAGCTTGATAAGAGCTATAATAAAACAGAAAACAAGGAACTATTAACGGAAATAGAATCCTTAGATCCTGCGGCATTCTTAATTGTAAAAAGTGATAAAATCATTTATGAAAAGTATTGGGGTAAATACGATAAGAATTCTCAAACCAATTCTTTTTCTATGGCCAAAACATTTGTAGGCCTACTCATTGGAATAGCTATTGATGAAGGAAAAATAAAAAGCGTCAATGATCCCGTATCAAACTACTTGCCTCAATATAAAGAGCATCCAGAATTAACAATAAAACATCTTTTAACGATGAGCTCTGGAATTAACTTTGACGAAAGTTACCGTAGCCCATTCGGACATATGGCAAAAGCCTATTATGGATCAGATGTTAAAAAACTTAACAATGATTACAAGGTAACCCAACCTCCGGGGATAGACTGGAAATACTTAGGAGGAAATACCATTATTCTTTCTCTCATTTTAGAAGAAGTAACAGGCACAAGTATTTCAGACTACATGAGTAAAAAAGTATGGCAACCAATTGGCGCTAAAAATCCTGCTTTATGGAGTTTAGATAAAAAAGGCGGCAGAGAAAAAGCCTATTGTTGTTTTTACGCTAACGCCAGAGATTTTGCAAGGATAGGAAAACTTTACCTGAACAAAGGTTTATGGAATAAACATCGAGTTATCAGTGAGGATTATGTTAAAGCTTCAACAACTCCAGCCTATTACTTAAAAGATGAAAATGGAATTCCCGTAGATTTTTACGGCTATCAAATGTGGATGAACAATTATAAAGGCCTAGAAATTGTTTATGCTAGAGGGATCAAAGGGCAATTCATAATAAGTATTCCAG
>JAWUVT010000026.1:0-12687 GCA_034112225.1 Flavobacteriales bacterium
GCCTGCTTATCGATAGTAAAAATAAAATAGATGCTGTTGGTCTCTGGCTTTTTAACTATTGTAGCCGATTGAGTAGAACTACGATTCCCAGTTAAATCTCTGCCATTAGACATTATTTGATGATCACGATTCCATACGTAATGGCCATTAGTATAAAATTGGAGAATTCCGTTAGTGTCGCTTATTGCGGCACAACCTTCCAGTGTATTTAGAGCACCATTTGTTAATGCCACTGGAGCACCACTATTAAAATCGATTCCAGCATTTTGTCCAAAATACCAAATGTTTCCTTCATTTTGAGCCCTCAAAAAATGCGGTATAAGTAGCATAAATATAAAAGCAAGTCTTTTCATGGGTTTATATTGAATTCTCATCAATCCTCCCTTATGTGTTACGTCACTGCAATCTTTAGACTAGTTATGTAATATCTATTGGAAGATCATTTCCTGTTAAAGATCAGCTGATTTGATCTAATTATCACTCACCCATTGAGGGGGGCACTTACTGATCCTATTTCTGTTCGATATGCCTCATGTCAAACGAATTTGTCTATTTTATTTGTTGAAAGTTGCTCGACAAGTCTAGTGAATCTCTTCTCTTTAGTAAGGACCCAATTCAATAGCACCTAACCCTGTATTTTTTTAGAGGAGAAAGCCTATCAAGGGGAGTAGTAGTCAGGATATCCTCATTTTTTCAGCGATTCGGTAATTAGTTAGAACAGAAAGACCTTGGGGGGAGAAGCAGTTGAAAAATTTCATTGCCAATAAATGAATTGAGACGAGAATATTGTTTGCAAACAACTTAAATTTACTGCCGAAAAGAATAAGAGAAGCTGTAAAGGGGTTGATTTTTCTTCTTTTTAAAACCAACTCAATTGATTGCTCTAAGAAAAGCGATGATATTTGGCGAGGCCTCTTCCTTAGAGTAATTTCAACAGCAGAACCTATATTTGTTCTAGCTCAAAAAATAACTGCAAAAAAAGTAGGCTGATAGCCCTTTGCCTTGGCTTGGTGAAAAGGAGCGTGAAAACTATTTTTTATGATGGGTTAGTTCTCGAAGAATTAGGTCGCGATTAATAAAATATTTATAATCGTAAAAGAGATAATATCTATGATCAGATTGAATGATTTGAGTATTCAACTCTAATTTATCGTTGATGCTCGTCATGAAATTTTCTAAATAATTGGGAGAAGAAATTCTTTTTAACGCTTTAAAATAAGCGGCAATAAAAGTAGGGTCTTGAAAAAAATTATCAATCCAAACATGTTTTGCAACAGGGTATTTTTTTAATAACCATTTAGAATACAGGATGTTTTCAATATTGTCATGTCTATTCCCATCGTAACCAATAGGTTCAAGTCGTTGATTCGTTTTGTTGTAATAAAAACGAATATTGTACCAAACGATAGAATGCGTATTTCCTAGTAAGTCCATGGTCGCAAAGAAGGAGCCTATTTTTTCGATGTCAAAAACTTGAGAAGCAGACTTCTTCTGAGTACAAAAATCAGAAAGAAGTTTTTTTGCTTCAAGAATGTCAGTTTCCAATTTCCCTTTTTTATTAGAGCAATCAATTTTCGCTTTGGCAGGATATCCCTCAGCTAAGTTGTTTCTGTTGTCAATAAAATATTGATAGTCATCCAATTTAATGATGGGGGAAACTGTTCTTTTGTTTTTAAATAGTAAAGTGTCGTTAAAACCTTCTTCAATAGCGTAGGTGCTTATAGGGAGGTTATTTAATTGGAGGTTTATAAAGTCGTAATGCAATGAAATAAATCCTTCTTTTTTTAGAAATTCATGCATAAACAATTCTGAAACGATCCCTCTTCTTTCAGGCTTAAGAAGACAGAATTCTTCGCAAGATAATAACGTTAACCCTTTTGATAAATTAACCTTGAATGACCATTGGTTTTCAATTCTATGCTCATTTAAATTGCCTTTTAATCGTATTCTTCCTTTAATTGAATCATTAACCAGAACAGGAAAAAATTGTTTTTCATTTTTGCCTAAAAGGGTTTTTAATGAAGCATTTTTACTATGTATTTGTAGGGATTCAAATGCTGGAGCATCTATTTTTAGTTGAATAGTATTTTTAGGTTTTCGAACAACTGGTCTAAAGTATTGCTGAATTACTTTAATGCAATATTTACTTTCTCCATAATATACACTTTTTAGAAGTTGCCTCGACCAGTCGAATTGAAGGCAAATAATACCTGCAATTATAAAAAATGCAGCCGCCAATTAGAATGGAAATATAAAGTCGCTTTTTTTTAATCATACTATAAAGTCTTTATATTGTGAAGCATTTGATGCAGAAAAAGGTAAGAAAGTAAAGGTATATTTTTTTTGAATAGGATAAACTTATTCAGAATAGCTGTTTTCGAAAATTAAAAGATAAATTAATTGGCTATAAAACTACAAATAGTAGATTATTTGACTTATATTTGTAGTTATGGGAAAGATCGCAAAAAACATCAAGCACTTAAGAGGATTAAAATCATTAACTCAAGAACAGTTTTCAACAGAAATAGACATTACGAAATCAAGAGTAGGTTCCTATGAAGAAGGCCGTTCTGAGCCGCCAATCGATATGTTAATTATGTTGTCAGATTATTTTAAAATACCGATCGATGCCTTGGTTAAAAATGATTTGACTTTAGCCGAAAATGATACGTTTATCGACATAGGAAATCAAAGGGTATTGTTCCCTATGCGTGTTGATGAACACAACGAAAATGTAATTGAAGTAGTTACTAAATCCGCTTCAGCAGGCTATTTGGAAGGGTATTCCGATACCGAGTTTATTGCCGATTTGCCAATTATGAGTTTAGATTTTTTACCAACAGGGAAGCACCGTGCATTTCCTATTAAAGGAGATTCTATGCATCCTTGGGTAAAAGATGGAGATGTTGTTGTTGCTGAATTTATGGAAGACCCAACTGCAGTAAAAAACAATTTTTGTTACATTATCTTAACCAAAGATGATGGTTTGGTGTATAAAAGAGTTTTTACAGGGAAGCTAGACAGTGGCTATTTAACACTTTCTTCAGACAATAAAGCTTACCAACCTTACACAATTCATACTTCAGAGATTATGGAAATCTGGCAATTTAAACTCAACCTATGTATTGGTCAATATCAAGAAGACGAGTTGAATCCAGCTAACATTTTGAGCCTAATGAGAAGTGTAGGGATAGAATTGAAAGACCTTAAAAATAGAATTACTGATTTAGAAATTAACTGAAAGAAAAGTTCCTTAAGCTTAAAGTTTGTAAAGTTGAAAATTGTTCGTTTTACTCTCTAAAATAAATTTCTTTCAACTTTTAGCTTGATCAACTTTTGTACCTTAAAACTTGCAACTTTCCAACTCAAAAAAAACTGTTAATAAATACCTTGAAAACCTTTATTGATAAGCTGAAGGGGAAGACCATTTATAATTATTTTTATACTTCAAATTCAGAGCGTTAGCATATGGCCGAAGAACCAATTTATAATGAAGATAATATACGGTCGTTAGATTGGAAAGAGCATATCCGTATGCGTCCAGGAATGTATATTGGTAAACTTGGAGATGGTGCGGCTTATGATGATGGGATCTACATCTTGTTAAAGGAGGTGATCGATAACTCTATTGATGAGTATGCCATGGGGCATGGCAAGAACATTGACATTAGCATTAGAGATAAGGTGGTTAAAGTTCGAGATTACGGTAGAGGGATTCCTTTGGGAAAAGTGATCGATTGCGTCTCTAAAATGAATACAGGAGGAAAGTACGACAGCAAAGCTTTCCAGAAATCTGTAGGACTAAACGGTGTGGGAACCAAAGCAGTAAATGCGTTGTCTAGTTTTTTTAGGGTCCAATCCGTTAGAGATGGAGTGCTGAAAAAGGCTGAATTTGAAAGAGGAGACTTAACATTAGATTCAGAAATTGAAAAGACGACGTTAAGAAAAGGAACCAAAATGACTTTTGTTCCAGATGAAGAAGTCTTTAAACAATTTAAATATAGAACACAACACGTAGAAAAACTGTTGTGGAATTATGCCTTCTTAAATACTGGATTAACCCTAAACTTTAATGGTGAGAAAATCCATTCAGAAGACGGATTAAAAGATCTATTAAGTCAAAATTTATCCAACGAACCCCTTTATCCAATTATTCATTTAAAAGGACATGATATTGAGGTAGCCATTACGCACACCCAATCTTACGGTGAGGAATATTATTCTTTCGTAAACGGACAATATACGCCACAAGGAGGAACACATCAAACAGAATTTAGAACGGCTATTGTGAAGACCATTAGAGAGTTTTACAATAAAGATTATGATGCTTCAGACATTCGTTCATCTGTTGTTGCTGCAGTTAGTGTAAGGGTGATGGAGCCTATTTTTGAATCTCAAACAAAAACAAAATTAGGCTCTACAGAGGTTGCCCCAGAAGGCCCTTCAATGAGAGCTTTTATTACAGACTTCTTAAAGAAAGAATTAGATAATTATTTACATAAAAATACTGCCGCAGCAGAAGCCTTACAGCGTAAAATAATGCTGTCTGAACGAGAGCGTAAGGACATGGCAGGCATTAAAAAAATTGCTAAAAAGAGAGCGAAAGATGCCGCTTTACACAATAAGAAATTAAGAGATTGTAGGCAGCACTTCAATGATGCAAAGAACAGCGATAGAAAGTTGGAGACCATGCTTTTTATTACCGAGGGAGATTCTGCATCCGGATCAATCACAAAATCAAGAGATGTAAATACTCAAGCTGTATTTAGTTTAAAGGGTAAGCCCTTAAACTGTTACGGATTAACCAAGAAGATTGTTTACGAAAATGAAGAGTTCAACTTGTTGCAAGCTGCGCTTAACATAGAAGAAGGAATTGATGACTTGAGGTACAACAACATCATTATCGCAACAGATGCCGATGTGGATGGGATGCACATTCGATTGTTGTTAATCACTTTCTTTTTACAATTCTTTCCAGATGTTATTAAAAATGGACATCTACAGGTGCTAGAAACTCCATTGTTTAGGGTGCGAGATAAATCAAAAACAATTTATTGCTATTCAGAACAAGAAAGAAGAGACGCCCTGGTAGAATTAAAAGGTAAACCAGAAATAACACGATTTAAGGGGCTTGGAGAGATTTCTCCAAGTGAATTTAAACACTTTATTGGGGAAAATATTCGATTAGAACCCGTAGTCATTGGTCCAGAAACTCCAATTCAAAAATTATTAGACTTTTATATGGGTAAAAACACTCCCGATAGACAACAATTTATTATTGAGAACCTGAAAGTAGAAAAAGACATTGAAGAAGAAGGTATAGAAGAATGAAATATATATATATTGCCTTATTGATACTAATTAGTTGTTCGTCTTTCGCACAAAAAGATACTATTTATTTTACGAATTACTGGAGGTTATGTTCAGTGGATGAGGCTGATTTTTTTCGAGTTTATAGTAAGAATGGAGCGAATTATTTGATTGATGATTTCTATAAAGGTGGTCAAAAACAGATGAGTACTGTTTCAACATCCTATGTTGAATTAAATAAGATTGGAAAAACTATATTCTATTACGAATCTGGTCAAAAAGAAAAAGAGGGAGATTACATAGGAAATAAAGAAGATGGGGAGTGGAAGTTTTGGTATGAAAATGGACAATTAGAAGAGGAAGGAGATTTTAACGAGGGGGATGAAGTGGGTTTTTGGAAGGGCTATTATGAAGGAGGAGCACTTGAATTTAATATGATTTATGGACGTGAAGGTAAGTTAGAAGGGCAAACTAAATTTTGGTATGAAAATGGACAATTAGAAGCGCTAGGAAAATATAGTGATGATAATGAAATTGGCGAGTGGATTGGTTATCATGAGAATGGTGTGATATTGTCTCAGTGTACATATGATTTTGAAGGGAATATTGACGGTGAAAGTTTTATCTGGCATGAGAATGAAAAATTAGCTTCAAAAAAGGAGTACTCAAAAGGGAAAATAGTAACTGGAGGTAAAACTTTTCATAAAAATGGTTTGGTTAACCTCGTTTATGATTATAATTCCAAAGGAGAAAAGGTGGGGGATTGGTTGCAATACTTTTCTGATGGGACACTTCGTGTTAAGGGGGCTTTTAAGCTTGATGAAAAAGATGGAGATTGGCTTGAAAATCACGAAGATGTTGCTGTAGTTAAGCTTTCAGGAAGTTACAAGAAAGGATTGAAGAAGGGAGATTGGAAGTATTTTTCAAAAGAAGAAAAGATATTGGCTGTTTTAGCATATAAGAGGGGAGAGATCAGTGATGAAAAATATTTTGATAAAAAAGGAGAGAAAGTGAACTCAAAGGAAGCAAACCAAAACCCTTTTTTCACTTCTTACGAGAACAATAATTTATTAAAGCAAATTAATTTAATTTTTGAACTTAAAAATGATCAAATTGTTCCTGGAAAATCCGTAATATCTGTAAATTTGGCAGAAGACGGAACTATTCTTAAGGTGTATTCTTCTCAATCGATAACCTCAATAATAGACTCCGCATTGGTGAACTCTTTTAGAGGTTTGAAAAGGTTTAATCCTGGAAAAAAGTATAATAATAAGGTGAAATACTATTGTGATTTCGAAATTCAATTAAATGCGAATAATACATTAGATATGATTAGTGAAAATTTTATTACAGCGACTCATTCGGATATAGATTTTCAAAATTATTCATACGATGATGCCGTTTTTACAATTGTAGGATCTATGCCAGAATTTCCAGGAGAGACAAAAGAATTATTTGTTTTTTTAGGGCAAAATATCAAATATCCACCATCAGCTAAGGCTCGTGGGATATCAGGGAGGGTTTATGTGAACTTTACAATTAGACGGACAGGTATCGTAAGTGAAGTTAAAATAATAAAAGGTGTTCATAAAATATTAGATGATGAAGCCTTGAGGGTTGTGAATGAAATGCCAAAATGGAAACCTGGGTTTCAAAGGGGTAAGCCTGTCAGTGTATCATACAACCTACCAATTAACTTTAGACTAAGGTAACCAATGAGTGAAGAAGAAAACATAGAAAGAGACGAAGAATTTGATAGCGAATCATCTGAAGGAAATAACTTAGAAAATGTTATTCAGATTTCGGGAATGTATCAAGAATGGTTCTTGGACTATGCTTCGTACGTGATCTTAGAAAGAGCCGTTCCGCACTTGAATGATGGCTTAAAACCAGTACAACGTAGAATCTTACATTCTATGAAGGAAATGGATGATGGTCGTTACAACAAGGTAGCCAACATCATTGGAAACACCATGAAGTATCACCCTCATGGGGATGCTTCTATTGGAGATGCTTTAGTTCAAGTAGGGCAAAAAGACTTATTAGTAGATTGTCAAGGAAACTGGGGGAATATTTATACGGGAGATAGAGCTGCAGCACCTCGGTATATCGAAGCTCGATTAACCAAATTTGCGTTAGAAGTTGTTTTTAATCCAAAAACAACAGATTGGTTAACCTCTTATGATGGAAGAAATAAAGAACCACAAACACTTCCTGTTAAGTTTCCATTATTATTGACCCAAGGTGTAGAAGGAATTGCTGTTGGCTTGGCTTGTAAAATTTTACCCCATAACTTTCATGAGTTAATAGACGGTTCAATCAAAATATTGAGAGGAACCAAAAAAGTGGTTATTTACCCGGATTTTTTAACAGGTGGAATGGCGGATATGTCCGCCTATAACGATGGCATAAGAGGAGGGAAGGTAAAAGTTCGAGCTCGTATTAGTCAAGAAGATAAAAAGACGCTTAAAATAACCGAAATACCTTTTGGATCTACCACGGATAAATTGATTGACTCTATCCTTAAAGCCAATGCGAAAGGAAAGATTAAGGTGAGAAAGGTGGAAGATAATACGGCTGAATTTGTAGAAATACTCATTCATTTACCAGCTGGAGTTTCTCCAGACAAAATGATTGATGCCTTGTATGCCTTTACAGATTGTGAAGTTTCTATCTCTCCAAATTCTGGAGTAATTGAAGACGATACCCCTAAATTTCTTGGCGCAACAGAAATGTTGAGAATCTCTACCGAAAGAACAAAGGGATTATTAAAACTAGAGTTAGAGATTCGGAAGAGCGAATTAGAAGAACAATGGCATTTTTCTTCCTTAGAGAAAATATTTATTGAAAATAAGATCTATGTAAAATTACATGGTTTAGGTTACGAGGAAGCAATTGATTTGACAATTAAATTGTTGAAGCCTTTAACTAAACATTTGCTAAGAGCCGTAACAGATGAAGACGTTAAACGTTTGTTAGAAATTAAGATGAGAAGAATCACTAAACACGATTCGGAGAAGGCAGAAGAAAAATTAATTTCTTTAGAAGAAGAAATCGAGAAAGTAAAGTTTAATCTAGCAAATCTGATTGATTTTGCGGTAGCTTATTTTAAAGAATTAAAACGAAAATACGGCGAAGGACGAGAGCGGAAAACAGAAATTAGATCATTCGAAAGTATTGATGCTTCGAAAGTTGCGGTAAGCAATGTGAAGCTTTATGCAAATCTTGAAGAAGGGTTTGTTGGTAGCGGATTGAAACGCACGGACTCTGAGTTTATAGCCGATTGTTCAGACATCGATAGTGTCATTGTATTTAGAAATGATGGAGTCATGATGGTGTCTAAAATATCATCAAAAGCATTTTTCGGAAAAGGAATTATACACGTTGGCGTATGGAAAAAAGGAGATAAACGAACCACTTACAATGCCGTTTATCAAGACGGAAAAGACGGTGATGCAATGATGAAACGTTTTTCTGTAACCTCCATAACAAGAGATAAAGAATATCCAATTACCAAAGGAACCCCCGGTTCTAAACTGCTGTGGTTTTCTGCAAACCCTAATGGAGAAGCTGAGATTTTGTCCATTAAATTGAAACCTAAAGCAAACGTTCGTAAAATGAAGTTTGATCTAGACTTTACTGAATTGGCGATCAAGGGAAGAGGAGCGGGAGGAAACAGAGTGACTAAATTTCAGATTGCTAAAATAGAGTTAAAAGAAGCTGGAGTCTCTACATTAGCTGCTCGTAAGATTTGGTTTGATGATGCCGTTCAGCGGTTAAACTCAGACGAAAGGGGAGAATTCTTGGGGAGTTTTAAAGCGAAAGATAAAATTCTAACGGTAATGCAAAGTGGTGAATACCAATTGTTAGGTTTTGATTTGTTTACCAAGTTTGAAGAAGATATGGTGGTGTTGGAAAAGTGGAAGCCAAACAAACCTATTTCAGCAGTCTATTTTGATGGAGAAAAGAAAGAGTACTTTGTGAAACGTTTCTTAGTAGAGTCTACAGATAAAAAGGTTTCGTTTATTTCTGAACACGAAAACTCTCAATTAGAAGTCGTCTCAACAGATTGGTTGCCTCAAATAGAAACGACTTTCGCTAAAGTAAAAGGAAAGCAAAAAGAAAATGAAATCATTGCCTTAGAAGAATTTATTTCAATAAAAGGAATGAAGGCTATAGGAAATCGTTTAACAGCTCATAAAGTGAAAAATATTGACCTGTTAGCACCGCTTCCTTTTGAAGAGCTAGAAGAGGAGGATGAGGAGGAAGATACCATAACAGAGGCAGATGATTCGGTAATTGTTGAAGAAAATATCACTGAAGAAAGAAAAGAAGAGCTTGTAGAAGAACCAGAATTAGAGGAAGAAGTTCTTGTGGTGAAGGATAAACCTCAAGAAGTGGTGCAGAAAATTGAAGAAGAAAAAAGCATTAAAGTTTCAGAAACGATAAAGAAATTTAAAAAGAAGGTGAAGCCAGTTGACCAAGAAGTTGAGGAAGCCGTTGAAGAAAAGAAAATTGTTGAAATTCCTGAGGTAAAAAAGGAGCTAACGGATCCACCTAAATCAAAGTTTAAGAAAAAATCACCCCTCAAAGATAATGAAGATAACGAGGATCAAATGAGCCTATTTTAATGAGCATTTCTATTACATTAATCATAATTATAATTACAGTAGCCGTTTCTTTATCCGCTAATGGTAAACCAGACTTGTACAGTAAACTGTTGTTTAACCCTTATCGTGTTCATCACAATAAAGAATGGTACCGTATCTTTAGTCATGCACTGATTCACGATACCAACAATATTTTCCATTTAGGGTTTAACATGTATGTGTTGTATTCATTTGGGAATGTTGCCGAAACCATTTTAATAAATAATTTAGGCACTATAGGTATCGTTTACTACCTAATTATTTATGTTGGAGGAATCGTTGCAGCTTCTGTCCCTTCATTAATAAAGCATAAAGATAATTATGGGTATAACTCAATGGGGGCTTCAGGTGCTGTTTCAGCGATACTTTTTACCACTATTGCATTCATGCCTTTTACTGGCGGAATTGGAATTATGTTTATTCCTTTAGACATACCGCCTTTAATCTTTGGAGTACTATATATAGCTTATGAGGCCTATATGGGAAAAAGAGGAGGGACCAACATTGCACATGATGCGCATATTGGTGGTGCTGCATTTGGTTTTCTTTTTGTCTTAATTTTTGTTCCTGATGCTTTTGTCAATTTCTTGTCTCAGGTACTAGGTGTTTTCGGACTGTAATCGCCTTAAGATGTTTGCGCTAACGCTTTAAATTATTAACTAATAAGCATGAAAGTTATTTTTTTAGATAGAGATGGGGTGATTAATATCGAACCTGGAAATTATACCTATGAGGTTGAAAAATTTAATATCGTACCCGGTTTATTCGATGCGTTAAGAGAATTAAAAAGAAAAGGATATCAATTTATTATCATTACCAATCAAGGCGGAATTTCCAAATCTGTGTATGGACATCATCAGGTTGAATTGCTTCATAGTTATATGGTAGATCTCTTTTTAGCAGCAGGAATTGATATTTTAGACATCTATTATTGCCCTCATCATTCCCTTCTTGAAAAATGTATTTGTAGAAAACCGGACTCACAGATGTTGGAGAAGGCAATGGCTAGATATGGTGTCAATAAATCCATGTCTTATTTTATAGGAGATAGTGATAGAGATGTGTTGGCAGCAGAAAAATCAGGAATTAAAGGAATTAAAGTAATTGCCAATGACAACTTAACTAATTATTTAAATCAAATCAATTGAATAATCAGCTTTATATCAATGTAGATGGTTTTCTTTACAAAGAAGATGAGCCAGTTTTTAAAGCCAATAATAGAGCTTTTAAATATGGAGATGCTTTGTTTGAAACCATCCGTATTATCGATGGGAAACCTCAATTTTTAGAAGATCATTTTATTCGCTTAAAGAAAGGACTGAAAATTCTTAAAATGCGTTCAGGAAACATTTCTTTTAACGAACTAAAGACTCAAATTGTTAAGTTGGTAGAAAAAAATCATATTCACCAAGGTGGGAGAATTCGATTAACCGTGTTTCGAACAGCTGATGGGTTTTATGCTCCAGAAAATGAAGGAAAATCTTATGTGATAGAAGCAGTTCCATTAGAAAATAACAGTTATACACTTAATGTTAAAGGATTAACGATTGATGTGTACAGTGAATTAAAACGGAATAGAAATATCTTATCCCCAATTAAAACAACCAATGCTATTCCTCACGTTTTAGCAGGTATTTATAAAAATGAGAATGGTTTAGATGATTGCCTTGTTTTAAATGATCAAGGAAGAATTGTAGAAGCCTTAAGCTCTAATGTTTTTTTGTATAAAAATAACAACCTCTATACACCATCTCTAGATGAGGGTTGCATAGGTGGTATTATGCGAAAGCAAGTGTTAAAGATAGCTAAAGAAATGAATGTTAACGTTTTTGAGGGAATGCTCAATGGAAGTATGCTGCTTCAGGCAGATGAAATGTTTTTAACCAATGCAATCGTTGGCGTTCAATGGGTAGCTTCTTATGGACAAAAAAGATATTTTAATAAAGCAACAAAAGAAGTGTTGATGAATTTAAAAGCATCAATCAAATAGCATCCTGAACGATAAATAAGGAAGCCCTCCAGTTTCTAGTCTTGAGCTACTAATGCCATATTGTCTTTGAGCTATAGGAATAAATCCAAGCCCTAAGGTCATATTTCTTTTAATGATGATTTTAGTCCCTATAGAGCCAGAGAAAATGCTGTAAGACCCAAAATACATACCTTCAGCGATCAAGTAGACTCTCCTTGCTATCTGTTTTTGTCCAGCAATATAAAAATTACTAAGAAACAGTGTTTTTTCCTCTGCTAGAAGGGCAAATGTACTTTGCGCATAATAATAACTTATTCCGAAGGTAATATTGTTTTGAAGATCACCTAAAGTGACCATGCTTTGAGCACCTGCAAAATAAACAATTGAATCTGTAGGTAATGCAGCCAATTGTCCTATTGATGCAGAAAATCCAAGTTTTAATTCATCGGTTAATGCTATTTGTTGTTTAAATGAACCGATAAAAGTTCCCAGTAAAGAAAGACTAGCAGAAACAGTACTATTGTCTGTTAATCCATAACTGCCTTTAGTGTATATAATATAAGAGTTGGAGAGGCGAACGGTCCCTTCTTTGAGGGTGAAAGCAGCTGAATTAATAAAGTAGTTGGTGAAATCTGGATTTGGTAAAGAGTCGGTTACAGAGATTTTCTTTTCGATAGGCTTTTCAATAACGTAATCATCTTGCCCAAAAGTAAAATTAGAAAGGAGCATAGTGACCAAAAAAAGAGCGAGTAGTTGTTT
>JAWUVT010000027.1:0-19461 GCA_034112225.1 Flavobacteriales bacterium
AGCGTTATCTGCAACGGATATGCAAACTTTATTAAGGGCTATTACTTATGAGCATATTGCAGGAACTTTTTCAACCAACGATAGGTTTATTGGTGTTGTTGCGAAAGATATTAACGGCCTCTCCTCCGCTCAAGTCAATACTACTTTAACCGTAATTGAAGACTATGAATGGACAGGTACAACAGATTCAGACTGGAACACCGCAACAAATTGGAATAATAATAGTATTCCACCTAGCGCTGTAAATGTCCTAATTCCAAACACAATAAATCAACCAGTCTTAGATCAAAGTAGAACAATAAAGGAGTTAACGATAACCAACTCAAGTCTTGATTTAAACACTTTTAATTTCACTATTGAAGGAAATGTAACTATTAATTCAGCTACAATTAGCAATGGTGAAACCCTATTTTCTGGCACTACTAGGCAAAATATTTCTATTACAGGAGGGCTAATGATTGAAGATTTTACCCTAAATAATGTGAATGGTATTGAGATTTTAACTGGAGGAGTCAATATCTCTAACACCTTAACATTAATGGATGGGGATTTATTAACCAACGACAGCCTCACGTTAACTTCTAATGCAAGCGGCACAGCGCGTATTGCAACAATTATTGGAGGAAGTATCGTTGGTAATATTACCATGGAACGCTATATTGATGCAGGAGCTACCAATTGGAGATTCTTTTCCTCACCTGTTTCTGGTGCAACACTTGCTCAATTTAATGACGATTTTGAAACCACTGGATATACTGGAGCATCCTATGCTGACTGGCCTTCAGCATTAAGCCCTTGGGCTTCCGTTTATACTTATGATGAAAGTGTTGCTGGAGTTCAAGACAACGGTTTTATTGCCGCAACTAACGCAACGAATGCAATGGCTGTTGGGCAAGGCTTTTGGTCATGGTGTGGAGATGCGAGTGCTGGAACGGCTGCATTTACCGTAGACATTACTGGAATCCCAAATACTGAAAACATTAATGTACCCATCACTTTCTCTAATGCTTCTCATGCAGATGACGGTTGGAACATGACAGGAAACCCCTACCCATCATCCATTGATTGGGATTCTCCAAGCATTGTAAAAACCAATGTGAATAATGCAATTTACATTTGGAACCCCGATTTAGGTCAATATGCCAGTTACGTAGGAGGTATTGGCACAAATGGTGGTTCTAATAACATTGCTGCTTTCCAAGGTTTTTGGATACAGGCAACAAGTACTGGAGCCAGTATTGATTATGCTGAAACGGGAAAAACAGCTACTGACGGAGCTTTCTTAAAACAAAACTCCCTACTTCCTCTTAAAATAAAAACCAACAGTATTTATGGTGCAGATGAGTTAATGATCAATTTCGAAAATAATGCTACCAATTCTTTTGACCACATTTATGATGCTGAAAAAATAATTTCCACCCTGACTTATGTCCCTAATATCTCTAGTGTAATTAATGATATAGACTATTCCATTAACCAACTAAGTGCTCAAGAAATTGATATTCCGATTAGAATTATAACTGGATATGCTGATCTGAATACCATTTCATTTGAAAACGTTGCCGTCTTTAGCGATGCTTCTTGTCTTATTCTTGAAGATTTGTTTACTGGAATTTCTTATGATCTATATGATACCACCTCTTTTTCTGTATTCATTTCTGACACCACTCAAATGACACGATTCATTTTACACATTGGAGCTTCTTCAAGGTTACTTGCTAATGATGCAAGTTGTTTTGGTACGAATGATGCCCAAATCATCTACAACACCAACAGCGTAAACCCATTTGACATTCTCTGGAAAGACAGCAGCAATACACTTTTAAACACCAATATAAACATGACTGGTGCAGACACCTTGTCCAACCTTTTTCCAGGAATATATTACACAGAAACAACCCATATGCTTTGTGGAAGTCTTTTTGATACGATTACAGTAAATCAACCTCAAGAAATTACAGCGCAATTCTCTTCAAGCAACGATACAATTTACACTGAAGAAAGTATTGATTTCACAAACCAATCAACGAATGCTATCACCTACTTTTGGGATTTTGGAGACCTCAACACTGCAACACTAACTTCCCCTTCTCATCTATATAATCAACCAGGAACATTCCCTGTTACACTCGAAGCCAATCAAACTACTAATTGCTTTTCAACCTTCTCAAAAGATGTAGTAGTCATCAATGATGATCTCATCACCACTATTCAAAATCAAAACAACGAAAACGATACTAAAGTTTGGATCAAGAATAATCAACTAATAGTCGAAGGGAAAGACATTCGTTTAATTCAAGTAAAAAACGTTTTAGGACAGACACTCATACAAACCAATACGCAAATAATCAATTTAAATATGATAACGAGTCAAGTACTTTTAGTTACTGTTTATCAAGCTAAAACCAATTCTGTATCAAAAATAAATTTTAGCAAAAAATAATATCAATTGATCCTTAAAAAAGCAAAATATCGTTTAATTTTTGTACTCCTTCTCTTGGTTGGGGGCAACACTGACATTTATGCCCAACCAGGCGCACCAGGGGGGCCTGGTGGACCAGGATGTTGGCCACCATCTACTTGTGACACCCCGATTAATAGTGAATTGGTTCTCTTATTGATTGCTGGTCTTTTACTTGCATTTTATTACCTAAAAAAAACCAATAGTCAATCGAAAATTGCGAATTGAAGATCCCTCTAACAACTCTTATTGAAGCATTCTTCTCCTAGCATTTCTTATTGTGCTTCCCCAATTACTGTACTGCGTTGAAGGCTAGAAAACCAGTCCTTTCCTCTTCAAAGAAGTAGCGATAGCCAACGGTTAATGAAAGCATTGATTGACCTAAAATAGTTTGCTATCATAATTATTTGGGCAGAATTCACTTTTCATTAAAAAAGCAGAACATCAGTCATCATTCAATAAAAAAATAAGAAAGAAACCTGTCTTTCATTTTTTCAGCGCTTTGATGGAATGGGTTTGCCATTTCAAGAAGAGAACGACTCTCTCCTAACAGGTTCAATTTAAACCTGTTTTTCAAAAAAACAACTTTTAGACCCTCCAATATTTTTGAAGAAGAAAAGCCATCAGCTATAAATACTAAGACTTACAATCCACCAAGCGCAATAACTAAAACACTAGGTTACACGATCTAAAAATTCAACATTTGGTAGTATCTTTGTTTTAATGAGTCTCGAACACCTGAAAGAATTAATTAAAAACCTTCCCTCCAACCCAGGAGTTTATCAATACTATGATAAAGATGAAATTATTCTTTATGTGGGTAAAGCCAAAAACTTAAAAAAAAGAGTTGCTTCTTATTTCACTAAAAATCAGATCGGGAAAACATCCATTTTAGTCAAACAAATTGTTGACATTAAGACCATCGTTGTTGGTTCGGAGATTGAAGCCTTGTTATTAGAAAACAACCTCATCAAAAAATATCAGCCAAAGTACAACATCATGCTCAAGGATGATAAAACCTATCCTTGGATCTGCATTAAAAATGAGCGCTTTCCAAGAATCTTCTCAACAAGAAACGTGATTAAAGATGGTTCGGATTATTTTGGCCCTTACGCCTCTATTAAAATGATGAATACCGTTTTAACTTTAATAAAAGAATTGTACCCCCTTAGAAATTGTAATTATAATTTATCTGAAGAAAACATTAAGGCCAACAAGGTTAAAGTCTGCTTAGAATATCATATTGGAAATTGTAAAGGCCCTTGTATTGGGAAACAATCAGATGAAGGTTATGACATTTCTATTGCCCATATAAAATCCATCATTAAAGGAAATATTAATAGTGTGACCAAACACTTAAAACCCTTGATGCAATCTTATGCTGAGAACTTACAGTTTGAAAAAGCTCAACTTTTAAAAGAACGAATTGTAACTTTAGAAAACTACCAAAGTAAATCAGTTGTTGTAAGTCCAACCATTAATGATGTTGATGTATTCTCTATTGTTTCTGATGAAAAGTATGGATATGTTAATTATTTAAAAGTAATAAATGGAGCCATTATTCAAGGGCACACGCTCGAACTAAAAAAGAAGTTGGAGGAAACAGATGACACGCTGCTTCAAATAGGAATTGCCGAATTAAGAATCCGTTTTGAAAGCAATTCCAAAGAAGTTCTTGTCCCTTTTAAACCAGATTTAGAAGATGAAAACATTCGCTTCTCTGTTCCTCAACGTGGGGATAAGAAAAAGCTATTGGAGCTCTCTGAGCGTAATGCTAAATATTACCGTTTAGAACGTAGTAAACAAAAAGCAAATGTAAGTCCAACAAGACATTCAGATCGAATCTTAGACACAATGCAAAAGGATTTACGGATGAAAGTAAGACCTGATTATATTGAGTGTTTTGACAATTCAAATATTCAAGGAACCCATCCAGTATCTGCTTGTGTAGTTTTTAAGGCTGCTAAACCAAGTAAAAAAGATTACCGCCATTTTAATATTAAAACAGTAGAAGGTCCTGATGATTTTGCTTCTATGACAGAAGTGATTTACAGGCGATACAAGCGTTTATTAGCAGAAAATCAACCGTTACCGCAGCTCATTATTGTTGATGGAGGAAAAGGGCAGCTAAGCGCTTCTTTAAAAAGTATTGACAAGCTAGGTTTAAGAGGGAAGATCACCATTATAGGCATTGCAAAAAGATTAGAAGAAATCTATTTTCCTGGAGACTCTGTTCCTTTGTATATTGATAAAAAATCAGAATCTTTAAAAGTGATTCAACACTTAAGAAATGAAGCACATCGTTTTGGAATTGAACATCACAGAAACAAAAGGAGTAAAGCGGCCATCACATCTGAGCTAGATAAAATTGATGGAATAGGCACTAAAACTGCAAAAGAATTGCTTTTAAAGTTTAAATCTGTTGCCCGAATAAAAAATGCTACACTGACAGAGCTAGAAGGTACCATCTCTAAAAAAAGAGCTAACGTTGTTTTTGAATTTTTTAACTTATGATACAAGAAAACGAGACTTACACTAAAATAGATTTTACAACTACAAAACTTTTTAAACTTTACGACTGTTGCACTTTTACATCCTGTAATTTTGAAAACGTTCCGCTTTCTTCGATCACTTTTATAGCCTGTGAATTCATTAACTGTAATTTAAGTAATAGCACAACTAATGCCACCTCATTTAAGACCGTAACATTTGAGCGTTGCAAACTTCTCGGAATAAGTTTTAGTGAATGCAATCCCTTTCTACTTAACTTTAGTTTTAAATATTGTGACTTAACATTATCTTCTTTTTATCAATTAAAAATTAAAAACACCTCTTTTATTCATTGCAATTTAAGTGAAGTAGATTTTACAGAATCAGACTTAACAAATTCAAAATTTGATGCTTCAGATTTATCTAAAGCCATTTTTGAAAATTCTAATCTCGGTAAAGTTGATTTTTCATCTGCTTCCAATTTCAACATCAACCCCGAGATAAACAACCTCAAAAAGGCTCAATTCGGAACTGAAAATAGTAACGGACTATTAGCTCACTTAGACATTATCATAAATTGATTGACTAGATTAGTTGGCCTCATTCTTGAGATACGCACCGCATGAAATTAATTTACGTCTTCATACTTCTTCTTGTTGGTCTTTTCGCAAAAGCAAATGACATAAGTATCCTTATTTATAACGTTAACTATCGTTTTATTAATCACGATATTGTAACTATTTTAGATTCCATAGATGCCGATGTAGTTTGTTTACAAGAAACAAATAGCGAATGGGAACAACTCTTACGAAATGGATTACAAGATAAATATCCTTTTATTTATTTTAAGAATTATGGGACTGCTGGAGGCTTAGCTACGCTTTCTAAATATCCTATAATTAAGAGTCTTTTACTAAAAAATGACCCCGGATGGTTTCCAGCCGTCTTAGTTTCTATCAAAAAAGGCCAAGACACTATTCAACTATTAAACACCCATCTAAAACCAAAATTATCTAAAAAAGGCTTAATTGGCTGGAATGCTTATTTCAAAGCAGATGAAATTCACATGAAAGAACTAAGTCTTTTCATGAAAAGCTTAAACGTCAATACCCCCACTGTTATTTTAGGTGATTTTAATGAAAATGATGCCGGAAAAATGATGAAGTGGCTAAAAAAAGAAATGAACTTTAAGGATGCATTATATAAGTTTGATAAAAGATCAAAAACTTGGCGTTTCCTCTTACTTCGTGGAAGGTTCGATCACCTTACTTATAACTACCTACTGTCTTGTACAAGTGCTACTGTTTACAAACTAGGTAAATCAGATCACTTTCCAGTACTAGGAGAATTTGTATTCAAGTAGGTTTAACTCTTTACAAAGAGAACTCCTCCAATATTAAATTTCAAAATTAGTATTGAATACCTAAGAATAAAACATTATTTTTATTAAAACTTAATTAATGATTTATTATTATCGGTAAACAAATCCCTTCTAAAATAAAAATTGTAAAAGATCTAGATCTTTTTAACTCTTTAGAAAGCCTACCTATAGTTCCTAATCATCAACTTACTTTATGGAAAAACTGAACTAGATTACCTAGGGTACCTGAAGAGTAATATATTGTAACTTGTACAACTAGATTTTACAGGGATTCAGAAGTAATGACGGATAGATTAATACTTCTTCGTTCTGGTGAAGCTATAACTAATTATTCAGCTTACTTAACTTTAAAAGATGGAAGCACTAAAAGATTACTAATAAATTCTAATGGTTAGCCCTCCTAAAAAGCTTATTCCTAGTAGGTACTTTTTAGGAGGTATAAATTCATTAGAATTAAAAAAATAAACGGAGAAGTTTTAATAACACGACAAAAAATGGATGAAAAGAGTAAGGCGTTAAGCAGTATTGATCTTCTCAAAGAAGAAAACAATACGCTAAGAGAAAAGCTTGCTCTTAGTAATCTTATTGTCAGCGATTTAGAAGGACAGCAAAAAAAAATAATTATTCATAACTCTCAAGAATTAAAAAAAAGAAACGAGAAATTAGAATTGAAAAATAAGCTGCTCTTAAAAACTAAAAAGCAACTAGACCAAAAAAATATTCTGCTCGAGAAATCTTCTGAAAATAAAGATTACTTAGTAAAAGAAATTCATCATAGAGTTAAGAACAATCTACAACTTCTTTCCAGTTTATTATCAATACAACTTCGAGATGGAAAAACCTACGATAAAAACACACTAATTAAAGATATTATCAATCGAATTGTAGCTATTAGTTCCTTGCATACAATGCTCTGTCAAAATTTTGGAACTCCGCTAATCAATTTTGAAGAATACATCAAACAGACATTTAATCCTATGATTCAGTCAAGAGAGAATGATACTCTACTTGTAGTTAACGAATCACCCCTTGAATTGAATGTTGAGAATTGCACATACCTAGGGCTTATCCTTAATGAGCTGATAACGAACAGCCTAAAGCATGGCTGGAAAGCCACGCAGATTAAAGAGAAGACAATCTCCATTTTTTTTTATTTTGATAATGATAAATTTAAATTACACTATAGTGATAACGGAAAAGGAGATTCTTTAAAAGAAAAAACAAAAAGTTTTGGAAAGAACATTATCTCAATTTTGGTGACGAACCAAATGAATGGAGATTATAAGGAATATAATGAGGAAGGTTACAACATGAAAATTGAAATCCCTTCTGATGAATTGAAGTAATTACAATCCAACTCCAATTTCATAAAACAAAAAAAGGTCCAACTCAGTGAGTTGGACCTTTTAGTAATATGTCATCCTAAACGTGATTCAGGATCTAATGACTTACTTTACTAGTTGCTGATTAGAAGGCTTAAACTTCGTTAATACAATACCATCAACAGCAGCTTCGTACTCTTTCATCGTAGGAGTTCTTCCTAAAATTGTAGCCAATACTACTACTGGTGTAGAAGACAATAAAGACTCTCCTTTTTTCTCTCCAGAATCTTTTACAACTCTTCCGTGGAATAAACGGGTAGACGTAGCGATTACAGTATCACCTGGCGCTGCTTTTTCTTGATTACCCATGCACAAGTTACATCCAGGACGCTCTAAGTAGAGCATGTTTTCATATTGAGTACGAGCTGCACCTTTTGGGGCATTATCGTCAAATACAAATCCAGAGTATTTCTCTAAAACTTCCCAGTCGCCTTCCGCTTTTAACTCATCAACAATATTGTATGTTGGTGGCGCCACAACTAAAGGCGCCTTAAACACAACATTACCATGTATTTTCTCAATATTCTTTAGCATTTGAGCAAGAATTTGCATATCCCCTTTATGAATCATACAAGACCCTATAAATCCTAAATCTACTTTTTTAGTACCACCATAGTAAGATAGTGGTCTAATCGTATCGTGCGTATAACGTTTAGAAACATCATCGTTATTTACATCTGGATCAGCAATCATTGGTTCAGCAATTTCATCCAAATCAATAACTACCTCTGCTTGATACTTCGCATTAGCGTCAGGTCGAATACCCGGCTTTTCTCCGGATCTTACCTCTTCTATTCTCTTATTTGCTTTATCCACTAAGCCTTTAAGCACTTGCTTTGCGTTATCCATTCCCTTATCAATCATGATCTGGATACGATCCTTAGCAATTTCTAATGACTCTATTAACGTTTCATCTTCTGAAATACAGATAGAAGCTTTCGCTTTCATCTCAGCAGTCCAATCTGTAAATGTAAAGGCTTGATCGGCTGTTAAAGTTCCCAAATGAACCTCAATAATTCTTCCTTGGAAAACGTTTTCACCACTAAACTGTTTTAACATTTGTTGTTGTGTGGCATGCACTACATCTCTGAAGTCCATAAAACTTTTCATTTCTCCTTTAAAAGTAACTTTTACAGACTCTGGTATTGGCATTGTAGCTTCACCTGTTGCCAAAGCTAAGGCAACAGTTCCTGAATCTGCTCCAAAAGCTATTCCTTTAGACATTCTTGTATGAGAATCTCCACCAATAATGATGTCCCAATCGCCAACTGTAAGGTCATTTAATACTTTATGAATTACATCCGTCATTGCATGATAATTCCCTTTAGGATCACGTGCTGTAATTAATCCGAAGTCATTCATAAATTGCATTAATCTAGGGATATTCGCTTTTGAATTGTCATCCCAAACTGAAGCGGTATGACACCCTGATTGATATGCTCCATCAACAATTGGAGAAATTACCGTAGCAGCCATCATCTCCAACTCCTGTGAAGTCATTAATCCTGTGGTATCTTGTGAGCCAACAATGTTTACTTCGACACGAGCATCAGAACCTGCATGCAAAGTTTTGCCTGGCGTATTTCCTACAGCGTTTTTGTTAAATATTTTTTCTACCGCAGTTAAGCCTTGCCCTTCAATAGAAATCTCTTTTGAAGTCGCGTAAACTTGAGGTACATCAATACCTAAAGCTTTAGCCGCAAAAGTTTGTAATTTTTTACCGAAAACAACAGCATAGGATCCACCAGCTTTTATAAATTCAGCTTTTTGAGGCGTTAATGAAGCTGAAATGTCCATTAATTCTTTAGCTCCGTTATATAATTTTTGTGTCTTTGTGTTTATTGTCAAAACTGTTCCCGTTTCAACTGAATAGGTTTGTTCTAAAACAGGGTCTCCAGCTTCATCTAAAACGGTGTTACCCTCAGCATCTTTTTGCTTTACCCAGTTTTTAAGGTCAATACCAATACCTCCTGTTACACCAACAGTCGTTAAAAAAATTGGAGAAATCCCATTTGTTCCTGCAATTACCGGGGCAATATTAATAAAAGGCACATAAGGGCTACCTGGTATCCCTGTCCATAAAGCCACGTTGTTTACGCCTGACATTCTTGAGGATCCAACTCCCATTGTTCCTTTATCCGCAATTAACATCACCCTTTTGTTTGGGTGTTCTTTTTGCAGTGCAATTAATTCATTTTGTTGGTCTTTGTTGTGTTCGAATAAACACTGACCATGTAACTCTCTATCAGATCGTGAGTGGGCATCTCCTCCGGGAGAAAGTAAATCGGTAGAAATATCTCCTATGCCTGCAACAAAAGTCACGATCTCAATTTCTTCATCAATAGCTGGAAGCTTCGTAAAAAACTCAGCATTAGCGTAGCTCTCTATCAATTCTTTTGCAATTGTGTTCCCGTTTTTAAAAGCTTCTTCTAAACGAGCTGTATCTGCCTCATAAAGAAAAACTTGTGTCTTTAAAACAGCTGCAGCCTGTTCTGCTAAAGCTGCATCAGTACCCAAAGCTAAAGTTAACAATACATCTACTGAAGGGCCACCCTTCATATGTGATAATTGTTCAAAAGCAAAAGAAGGGCTAATTTCCTCCAATACTGATTCTCCTAGAATAATCTCTTTTAAGAACTTCGCTTTTACATTTGCTGCACTAGTTGTACCAGGCAAAACATTATAGATAAAAAAGTGAAGAGAATCTGCTCTATACTTATTGTCTAACTCTTTAATTTGTTCAATAATTTCGCTTAGTAAATCAGCACCATCAATTGGTTTCGGATGAAGGCCTTGTGTTTTTCGATTTTCAATTTCCTTGATGTAATCTTCATACATACTCATAATCTTTTAGTGTTTAGTATTTAGTGATTAGTATTTAGCTTAAAGCATTTTTTCAAAACACTAAAAACCAAAAACGACACACCAATAAATTAAATAAAAAACAGCTTATTATGGATAATTTCTCTTACCACTCTCACATTTATCCTAATTAGGATATCCCAACTCACTGTATTGATTCACGAAATTAAGCATTCAAAAAAAAAGATGCAAATTATTTAAACTAGATTTTACAGCTCCCCTTCGGTCGATACATTGCATATACCTTCCCTATTCAACCCTCCAAGAGTTAATTATCCGTATTGCAATAACTCAAAGTATGCCAAGCACTGCGAGGGAATGGTTGGCAGAATGCAATAGCTGAAAATATTTTCAAAACTTACATAACCATACTCTTCCGACCACTTGGAGTGGGCGGACGTGTTCAAACAGAAGCAACCCTCCAAGAGTTAGCAAGTAACAATACGATAAATCGCAAACATTTAATATACAATACTTTATATTGTATTTATTTTATTTTCAGACCTTAAAAAAGCAAACCTATTTTTAACTTTATGGAAAGAAGTTGGTACAATGACAAATTATAGCTCAGAAAATAAATTCAATAGATTGGAATTTAAAAAGCCTTTTAAAAACTCATCGTTATCCGCAAATCGGGGGGTGGTTTTAAACAGTAAAATGCGATGGAAATCATTTGCCTCGATATCTATTTCTATGCAGAATCGGAACTATAGATTGCTCAGAACCTTCTCCAAATGTGACACTAGGAGTCTTGATTATAAAACACAATGAACTTCTTCTTCAAAATTAAACGAACCGATTTAATTCTCATTTCTCTTTTATAAGCAAGACCTCATCTAATTTAAATCTCAGCATACATGAATATCACTAAAATAAATATACACGACCATAAAATTTAAAAAATGAAAACAAACGAACAAGACAATGATGAAAATCTATGCACAATAAGTCAGTCAGAAATTAACTGCATATCCAATCCAATAATTGCTAATCTTATTAAATCCCTAGCCCCAAAAATCAACAAGCTCCCTATAATACCGTGGAAAAATGGACATTACCGTGGCCCATTAATAAAGAATAAACCCCATGGCGTAGGTAAATTTACAGGCGTACTCTCTGAAGACAAACGAACTACTGAGTCTGATTATATAACATATATCGGGAATTGGAATAATGGTTCTTTCACCGGTTTAGGAATAAAGAAATCTTCAAAAAGGCTAGGTAAAGAGGATAGAGATAAAATGTCAACTGTTTTTTTTATAGGAGATTTCAAGGATGATTATTTTATTACAGGTGATATACATTTATACGACCACCTGATAAGTAGTACAAAACTTTGTCTATTCTGTAGCATTACTGATTCATCAGTAATTGAAGAGAGAAACGGTTTCACACAAAAGGTAATTGGCACATTTTATTACAAAGACCAGCGACTCTATACAGGAGAAATTCTTACTGATGCCAATTGGAATTTAGCCTCAATAACGGGCGTAGGGAAATTAAACAATAATATTTTTATACAACACCATCCTATTTCGGTGCTCAAGACTAAAATTGATAATCCTTTTCAAAATTATTCATTTACGAGGGGGATAAATGATATATTCAGTTCACTATGGGTTATTCATACAGAATTAGACAGCCTTTGCAAGGAAATATTTAGTACCACTCAAGCCCCCAAATATCTTTTTCAATCTGAATGCCAGGTCCTTAACGGCTGCTTAGACGGTGAGGGCGCTATACATTTTTATAGTGGAGAGAAACATCACTCAAGCTACAAAGGTAATTGGACTAAAAATAAACTACATGGACCTGTCCAACTCCACAAAGAAGGCGAAAAAAAAATCGTTCATCTTACATTTGAAAATGGGAAAAAGATGCTGTCACTGCAAGAACAAGAAGATCAAAAAATAATAATAGAAGAATTACTTAACGACCAGAACAATAAGCCTGAAGAAAATAAGAAAGTGAAGCCAGAGACCAAAAAAGTCAAAACTAGCAACAAACCAACAAACCAACAAGACCTAATAAACACACTATCATCGTTTGATAAAGACAATTTATACAATAAAAAAGATAATAATAAAGACGATAGAAGTGTCGCAGACAGTAGCCTTTCAATTGACACAAAATTAACAGGATTAACAGGTGTAACAGGTGTAACAGCTTATACAGAAACACCTACAGTGGATAGAATTGGTCTATATGGTGACAGTATAGAAAAACAGATACTTAATGAACTCTCTAAAATCCTAAAAAAAAAAATAACTAAGAAGGCTTTAAAAACATTAGAACCTCTTGAGATGTTGGAGCTCAACAAACTGGTGACAGCTGTTCATAAAATTCGAACACAAGGGAAAATGCCTCCAGGTGGTGTAGAATACCTCACCACCCCTCATATACGATGTAAGACACTCCTAAATAAAATAACATTTTTTTTTAAACACATTAAGACAGACAAAATTAATGGTGACCCTGAGCTAAAAAGTATTACAAAGGTCATTGAGGATATTGCTGAATCTTTTCAATCAACTGAAGATAAACACAACAACATATTGATTGCCATTAAAAACTACTTCGGGGTTAATCAATTAGAATCAAGAAATATTTTGAGAATAATAGGGTCTGCCAGCAGAGATAAAGGGAAAACATGTAAATCAGCAACGATTGCTAATGACATTGTTATCTGTAAAGGAAAAGGGAAGAGCATTACTGTTTTCTACCGAAGCTATACCTATAATATAATTCGTTTAGATAAAAACACAGAAGATAAAGAAGCTCTAATTCATTTAAATAACTTTCAAAAATTAGCATCATCAAGTGATGGTGGGACTTATACATTAGAAAAGAAGGAACTAGCAACAAGTGTTCTTGATGCTATATCCTACTTGTCATCCGATGCGGAGTCTAGAGTAAATGGTGCTATCTCTAAATATTTAGCTGCAGTAGAAGAAAAAGATAGACGAATACTAACGATAACAGACCCGCTAGATTTTTTCCCGATTTTAAAAGAGACGATTAACGACAGCTTATTATCTAAACATCAGATTCCTATCAATTTAGAGCAAGAACATGAAAGCCGATTACAAAAAATTGAAGAGATAGCACAATCAAATGGTGCTAGAGAAGTTAAACAACAACAAATACTTGACCTTATAGATCGAAAAAATGATTTGGTCTCTAAACCAATAGAAAAATATATCAATAGATACTTAGAGCTAATAGAAACAGAGAAAAAAGGAAATGATTATCCATTAGACAATCCAATTATTTCTAAAAAAAATGATGAAAAAAAAGTGCAAAATGTACCCTCGGATAGTTTTAAAGAAAATTTAAAAATCCGCAATAGTCTACCGTATAAAATAGAGTCGCAAAACAAAGAAATTGACCCGATAGAAAAAAAGCATCCTAAAAGTCAATTAAACTCTGATTCTATAGCAATCAGTAAACAACAAATACCTAGCATCCAAAACATATCAGAACTTGAATACCAAGATGACGAAATATTAGAACTTCTAGATTGCTATCTAAAGGAAAATAACATTACTCAATATCAACCCAAGAGTCTTTCAATCAATGGTTACCTGAAATTTAAAGACATCGGTTATTTAATCGCCCACTTTACCAACAACCCAGAAGGAATTGAGAACTTATCAAACATACTCACTAATCAGTCTATAAAAAAAACAACTGCCCTAACAATAAAAATAGATCAGTATGTAAATGAACTTGCATCTGGCATGCTTGATAAAGACAAACTCAAGCAACAACTAAAATTATATTTTGCTGATATCCAAGATCAAACAATAACAGCAGAGATTAAAGGCAAACTAGGATCATTGAAAGACGATATTGTTGATAATGTACATTTTAATAATACCGGACAGATAGAATCCCTTGCGCTTAAAGAAACTAGACCAATAGACGAAAAAATATTCACACTAGACAATATAACTTTTGTTGCTATTCATCCCGGACCAATTGGACTGACTATTAACAACCAATCTTATTCTGATTTTGGTGATAAATTTAGACAGGCATTGTGGGAACTCAATAACTACTTAACAGTACACACTGAGTATAAAAATAATAAAATAGAATTTCTCTTTCCATTAAACCTGGGTAACTACCACTGGATTTTAGGAAGAGCAACCTTAGAATCCTCTGTTTTGACTTTTCAATTTCACGATCCTATTGCTAATGGAGCGACTATTAAAAACTATCCAAATTTTATAAAAGAAGTAAATACAGGCCTTAACAGCTTTAAAAATACAATTCAGACTTTCGATACAAGCAATAGATTCCTTCAACTTGAAACAGAATTTACCTCTATAAAGCAAGACCATAAAAATGTTCAAAAAGGCTTATATTGTGGTGGTGCTGCTTTAAGAATGATGCTGGGAGCAATCCTGAATAAAGGTGATGTTTACAATTGGACTAATATTGAAAAGAATGGAAGAGATGTAGTTGATACGAATTATACAGATAGTAAAAAAGCAAGAGAGAATGACTTGAAAATTTTAAGAGATAATCTCCGTAAAGATTCCGGAACAACAATTATCTACGAAAAACTACTAGTCCGATATAGAAATAATGGCGCTAATAATAAGAATAAACCACTAGCGCATCAAGCAACAGAATACACTAAAGATAGTGAGTATCCAGAAAAGTTTTTGACCCAGTTTCAAAAACAATCTACTTATCAAATTGCAACGTTTATTAAAACTTTAAGTACAAAAGAACAAGACCTACTAATTAAATATTGGGAAACCAGAATACGGGATCAATATTGTAGTTTGTTAGACTTAGATAACATACAAATAATAAATAGTACTACTCAATATTACGAGTTCAGTACACTTGAAGATAAAATTGTGGGTACTATTCACAATAGAATAATAACTGATTGGGAAACAAAAGATAACGCAAGAATCACTCAAGCAAAAAAAGATTCGATAAAACTGATTACTATCTTATCACAAGAAAATAATACTGAGGAGACAGAAGCTATTACTAATATTAGAAAAGAATTAATAGACCTAGTAACTTTAGGTAATAAATCTATGCAGACAGCTGAAAAGAAAATAGATGACAACTACAATAGGTAGCTTCAATGGTCAAGGCACGATGAGATACGCAAATGGCGCTATTTATAAAGGAAAATGGGAAAACCATGAAATAGGAACTTATACGTATAATTATAGCCGCTAGCATAATGGTCGCGGGGAAGATGACAGTTACCATGAACAAGGCATTTATACCGACAACGACAATAGTAGTGATGATGACCAATGGATGCGCGCCCCTTACATCGACATACTCGTCCGACCACTTAGAGTGGGCAGACGAGTTTAAGCAGAACAACCCTCCAAGAGTTAATAAGCAACAACACAATTACTCTTGGTGGGTTTTAACAGCTTTTGCTCATTTCGCAAAACATATTTAGAATGACCTACTACATCGAAACCATTTTTCTTAATTTCGCATTTCAAAATACTTGAAAAGATGTACAGATCACATACCAACGGAGAGCTAAGAATAGAAAACGTAAACACTGAAGTTACCCTTTGTGGTTGGGTACAAAAATCGAGAGATTTAGGCGCTATGACTTTTGTTGATTTAAGAGATCGATATGGGATTACTCAATTAATTTTTGGAGAAGAGCATAGCGATGCGGCAAAAGCTTTAGGTCGAGAAGATGTTGTTCAAATTAAAGGGACTGTAATTGAACGTGAAAGCAAAAATAAAAAAATTCCAACTGGAGAAATAGAAATTACCGTTACCGAATTAACTGTTTTAAACAAAAGTAAAACTCCTCCTTTTACCATTGAAGATGATACCGATGGTGGTGAAGAGCTAAGAATGCAATACCGTTATTTGGATTTAAGAAGAAAACCTTTACAGGACGCCTTAAAATTAAGGCATAAACTTTCTATAGAAATTAGAAAATATTTAGACAGCATTGATTTCTTTGAAATTGAGACTCCTTACTTAATTAAATCTACTCCAGAAGGAGCTAGAGATTTTGTGGTGCCAAGTAGAATGAACCCTAACCAGTTTTATGCTTTACCACAGTCGCCACAAACGTTTAAACAATTGTTAATGGTTGGTGGTTTTGATAAATACTACCAAATTGTACGTTGTTTTAGAGATGAGGATTTAAGAGCAGATCGTCAACCAGAATTTACGCAAATTGATTGCGAAATGGCCTTTGTTGATCAAGAAGATATTTTAAACACTTTTGAAGGAATGGTTGATTACCTTTTCAAAAAAGTAAAAGGAATAGAATTAGCTGCTTTCCCAAGAATGGATTATGCTTCGGCAATGGAACAATATGGTTCTGACAAACCAGATATTCGTTTCGGAATGACTTTTAATTACATTAATGAAGTTGCTCAAAACAAAGGTTTTCAAATTTTTGATGACGCAGAAAGTGTAATTGCGATAGTTGCAAAAGATTGCTCAACATATACAAGAAAAGAATTAGATAAATTAGTTGACTTTGTAAAGCGCCCACAAGTTGGAGCTAAAGGATTAATTTATGTAAAGTGTAATGAAGATGGATCATTCAAATCTTCTGTAGATAAATTTTACAGCCAAGATGATTTAAAAGCTTGGTCAGATCAGTGTAATGCAGAAGCTGGAGATTTAATTTTGGTATTATCTGGAGATAAAGCAACTACTCAAACCCAAATGAACGTTTTACGTTTACATTTAGGAGATGAGTTAGGCTTAAGAAATCCAAACGAATATGCTCCTTTATGGGTATATGATTTCCCTCTTTTAGAATGGGATGAAGACTCCAAAAGATATCACGCAATGCATCACCCATTTACTTCTCCTAAAAAAGAAGATATGCATTTATTAGACTCTGCACCAGGAGAAGTGAGAGCCAATGCTTACGACTTAGTAATGAATGGAACTGAAATTGGTGGAGGTTCAATTAGAATACACGATAAAGCAACTCAAGCGTTAATGTTTAAACATTTAGGGTTTACAGAAGAAGAGGCAAAAGCTCAATTTGGATTCTTAATGAATGCTTTTGAATACGGAGCTCCTCCACACGGAGGAATTGCTTTAGGTTTTGATAGACTTTGTGCTTTATTTGGTGGACAAGAAACCATTAGAGATTTTATTGCTTTCCCAAAAAACAATAGCGGAAGAGATGTAATGATTGATTCTCCCTCTCCAATTAGCTCAGAACAGTTAACTGAATTAAACATTGATTTAAAAGACAAAGTAGAGGCTTAATCTAAAGCCATATTGTAGAATGATAAATATTATTATTTGATAATTTATTTTCTCCTAACTTTGTGTTTCAATTGCTTGATATGAAAGAGAAAAAGATCGCTTTATTTAACAAGTTAGGTAGGGAAGAGCTAGAACAAGAGCTCAACAATGAAACTTTTAAAAGAATAACAGTTTCTTTATATAGATATGTCAATATCAAAAACCCTGATATCTTTAGGGATGTATTGTACTCCCGCTGGGCGGAATTCAATATTAAAGGAAGAATTTATCTTGCAAAAGAAGGTATAAACGCACAATTCTCTTGTCCTGAAGATAACTGGGAAGCATTTAAAGCATCTCTTAAAGATTATGACTATTTAAAAGAGGTGCCATTAAAAATTGCTGTTGAAGATGATGGGAAGTCCTTTATCAAACTCACCATAAAAGTTCGGAATAGAATATTAGCGGATGGAATGGATGATGATAGCTATGACACTTCTAATGTTGGCAATCACCTTACAGCTAAACAATGGAATGAAAACATGGCAGACCCAAAAACCATAGTGGTTGATGTTAGAAACCATTACGAACATGAGATTGGACACTTCAAAGGATCCGTTTGTGCAGAGTCAGACACCTTTAAAGAAGATTTACCAAAGATTCATGACCAACTAAAAGGAAAAGAGAATCAAAAAATACTCTTGTACTGTACTGGAGGAATTCGATGTGAAAAAACTAGTGCCTACCTGAAACACGAAGGGTTTGAAGATGTGAACCAATTACACGGTGGAATTATTGATTATGCCAGACAAATTAAAGCAGAAAATTTAGACAACAATTTTATTGGAAAGAACTTTGTTTTTGATGAAAGAAGAGGCGAACGTGTGTCTGATGAGGTAATTAGTTCATGCCACCAATGCGGAGAGACTTGCGACAACCATACCAATTGTGATTATTTAGATTGCAACTTGTTGTTTATACAATGTGCTAATTGTAAATCTGAATTTGAGAACTGCTGTTCTCTAGAATGTCTTGACAATTCACAGCTGCCACTTGAAAAACAGAAAGAACTAAGAAAAGTAAGAGAAAAAGAAGGGCTTTTGGACTATCAAAAAAGCTTAAGGCCTAAAATAAAAGGGATAAAAAAGAACCGCGAATAAAACTGGAGTAGCCGTATTCTGTAAAATTTAATATCGCTTTAATTGAGTAATTTACTTTTTCGCCCTAAATGTTAGAATATAACGTGAACAGTCACTCAATTTTGTACTTTTACGGCCAATACAAACATTTAATATGGAAGGGAGAATTTTAGTTATTGGATCGTCTGGTCAGATTGGAACAGAGTTAGTGGAGGAATTAAGAAAGAGAAATGGCAACGAGAATGTTATTGCGTCAGACATTAGAGCGTCACAGATTGACCATACAGGGCCTTTCGAAACATTAGACATCCTAAACAAGGATCAATTGGTTAAGATCGTTGAAAAATACAACATTAAACAAATCTATTTATTAGCAGCCCTTCTTTCTGCTACAGCAGAAAAAAATCCAGCTTTTGGATGGGAATTAAATATGAATAGTCTTTTTAATGTATTAGAAATTGGCAAAGAAGGGCTTATTGATAAAATATTTTGGCCCAGCTCCATTGCTGTTTTTGG
>JAWUVT010000028.1:0-8559 GCA_034112225.1 Flavobacteriales bacterium
CCAGTAAAAGTTAAAAGTATTGGTTTTGATAAGGTTCCTGATTTTACCGGTGTTTTAAAAGGTATCAAAGGACAGTATTTGTTATTTGAGAATGGCATTGTCATGAATATCCGTAAGCACGGCGGCTATGTAGTTTCTTTATCAACGGAAGAGTGAAAAATGAAAAAAGAGGAGCTTTTCAGCTCCTCTTTTTGGTTATTTAAAATATCTAAAATCGTGGTTATTTTTAATTTTCTGAAGTGATTCATAAATCAATTGAATCACATTTTCCACATCTTCTTTATGCACCATTTCAACAGTGGTATGCATATACCTTAAGGGTAAAGAAATTAATGCGGAAGGAACTCCTCCTGTTGCATATGCAAAAGCATCTGTATCCGTTCCTGTAGCTCTACTTGCCGCAGCTCTCTGAAATGGAATCTTATTGGTATCAGCAGCATCAATAATCAACTTTAATAAATTATTTTGAACTGCAGGTCCATACGTTAATACTGGCCCTTTCCCTGCATGATTATCTCCTTCAACTATTTTTTTAATCATTGGTGTTTGTGTATCGTGGCAAACATCCGTTACGATAGCAACATCTGGCTGAATACTTTGCACCATCATTTCAGCTCCACGTAATCCGACTTCTTCTTGTACAGAGTTAGTGATGTACAAGCCGAATGGTAACTCCACTTTGTTTTCTTTTAATAGACGAGCAACCTCAGCAATCATAAAACCACCAATTCTATTGTCTAAAGCACGACCAACATAATACCGATCATTTAAAACCATAAACTCATCTTCATAAGTAATTACGCATCCTACATGTATCCCTAACGCTTCTACTTCTTCTTTTGTAACACAACCACAATCTAAAAAGATGTTATCTACTTTAGGAGTTTCTTCAGAAGACCCTTTACGAGTATGAATAGCAGGCCATCCAAACACAGCTTTTACAATCCCTTTATCCGTATGAATATTCACTCTTTTAGAAGGTGCAATTTGATGATCTGAACCTCCATTTCTTCGAACATAAATAAATCCTTTATCAGAGATATAGTGAACAAACCAAGAGATTTCATCTGCATGTGCTTCTATAACAACTTTATATTTTGCTTCAGGATTTATAATAGCTGCAACGGAACCATAATTATCTACAAAATGAGTATCCACATAAGGCTTTATATATTCTAGCCATAACTTTTGTCCTTCAGATTCGAAACCCGTTGGAGCGGCATTGTTAATGTATTTTTCTAAAAATTGAATTGATTTTTTATTAAGAATTGTTTTTTTTGCCATACTTCTGAACTTTATTATTTTGAGCTATGAATATACTATTTTTTATCGTTATCCACTATAGGAATAGGAATCTAATCATTAAAAAGTAAAACGACCCCCCAGTTTTGTCATCGTATCAAAAGGAATAACAAAATCGGTAAAAAAAAACAATACTTTTACACGCATGAGTATGGATAAAAAATACATGGAAATTGCCCTTCAACTGGCAAAACAAGGAGCAAGAAAAGTTGCCCCCAATCCTATGGTAGGCTGTGTGATTGTGAACAATAACACCATTATTGGTCAAGGTTTTCACGAACAATATGGCGGACCTCATGCTGAAGTAAATGCAATTGCCAATATTCAGGATAAAGCGCTGTTAAAAAATAGTACACTTTATGTTACCTTAGAACCTTGTGCTCACTTCGGGAAGACACCTCCTTGTACTAACTTGATTATAAAACACAAAATTCCCAAAGTAGTTATTGCTTGTGTGGATACTTTTTCTGAAGTTGCTGGAAAAGGAATTGACCAACTAAAAGCGGCAGGAGTAGAAGTTACCGTTGGGGTACTCGAAAGAAGAGCTCAAGAAGTAAACAAAAGATTTTTTACTTTTCACAACAAAAAACGACCTTATATTATTTTAAAATGGGCCAAAACTAAAGATGGGTTTATTGATATTGAGAGAGAAAGTTGCTCATTGAGCGAAACCAACATGACGCAACCTTTCGACTCCGCTAAAGGGGCTTTAGTTGACAACTGGATTACAACTACTGAATCTAAAAAATTAGTCCATTTTTGGAGAAGTGAAGAGCAAGCCATAATGATTGGCACCAACACTGCTTTAAATGACAACCCTCAATTAACAGTTAGAGAAATTGAAGGGGAAAATCCATTGCGAGTTGTTTTAGACTTAAATTTAAGACTTCCTAAAACACTCCATGTCTTTAATCAAGCTGTACCCACAATTGTGATCAACTCTTTAAAAAATGAAAAGTCAGAAAATTTAGAGTGGATAAAGATAGATCCTTCCAAAGCGTTAACCGTTCAAATTTTAGCTGCGCTTTATCAAAAAAACATTCAATCTATCCTTATTGAAGGAGGTGCTCAACTCTTAAACACTTTCATTTCAGAAAACCTTTGGGATGAAGCAAGAGTATTTACTGGCGAAAAAGAGTTTAAATCAGGTTTAAAATCTCCTCAAATTAAAAAAGAACCAAAATATACTTTGCAAATTGATACGGATAATTTAAGTGCTTACTTTAATGATTGATATCATTTTAACTATACTCGCGTTTAATGTTTTAATCGTCTTCTTTAAATTATTCTACAAATACGAAATTGATAATTTACAAGCATTAATCGTTAACTATTTTGTTGCCGGAGGGCTAAGTCTTTATTGCTCTCAACAACCTTTTTCGTTGGAGTACATTCTTAATTCTGCTTGGATTTATCACGCTACCATTATTGGAATATTATTTATTGTAACTTTTAATTTATATGCAACAGGAACTCAAAAAGTAGGAATAGCCATCACGACTATCGCGAATAAGTTATCTTTATTAATTCCTGTTGGAATTGCATTAATCCTTTATCCAAATGAGCAGCTGACTTTTCTTAAAATCATTGGCTTTATCTTGGCAATTCTTGGAATTTATCTTTCTTCAACGCAAAAAAACAAACTGGCCTTTGATAAAAAATACATTGGATTAATTGTGCTTGTTTTTGTTGGTCAAGGAATTGCTGATTCTATTTTTAATAATGCTCAAAAAATGGTAGTGAATGAAACGGATAAAGGATTGTTCTTTATGTGTCTTTTATTTATTGCTGGACTTAGTGGTATTGGTATTCTATTGTTAAAATCAATCCGAAAAAAGCCTCAAATAAAAGCAAAAAGCCTCATCGCTGGTTTCATTTTTGGAATTCCCAACTTCGCCACCATAATCCTCTTTTTTGATGCACTCGAAAATTCTGGTTTAGCAGCAACACAGGTTTATCCGATCATCAGTATGGGGGTTGTTTCACTGTCTGCTTTGGTTGGGTTATTCCTTTTTAAAGAAAAATTATCCTTAAGAAATTGGATGGGTTTAGGCTTTGCCATATTCAGCATATTTATCATTACTTTTTTATAATGTCTGATCGATACAAAACCATAGCAGCACCTTCAGAAGGTTACTACAAAGAAAAAGGGAGTAAATTTACTGGCTTTGCTATTCCTGTATTTTCTGATGAGGAATTCAAAGAACAGCTAGCTCGTATTAAAAAAGAACATCCAGATTCTGGACATTATTGTTATGGGGTTAGAATTGGAGCAGATCACAAATTATACCGTTACAGCGATGATGGCGAACCAAGTAGTACCGCAGGGAAACCCATTTTTGGTCAAATTCAATCGTATGAATTAACCAATGTTATGCTTGTTGTTATTCGTTATTTTGGGGGAACAAAATTAGGTGTTGGTGGTTTAATTACTGCTTACCGGGCTTCAGCTAGAGCGGCTTTAGAAAATGCAAAGATCATTCACAGAACTGTAGATAATAGCTATCTAATTCAGTTTGGTTATGCGATTATGAGTGACGTGATGAACTTCATCAAAAGAAATGAGCTTAAAGTGACTTCTCAGGTTTTAGAAGAGAGAGGAACTATTCAGTTTAGAATTAGACAAAGTGAAGCCGAAAATACAATTGAACAGTTGGAAAAAATTGAAGGGTTAAAAGTTGAATTTCTAAAAACGATTTAGAACTCTTTTTCATCTTCTTTAACTCGATCATCCTCCGTTAATCGAATTAGTAATTATGCTGCTATACTTTTTTAAACTTTAAGTAAAATTGACAAACCCCTTTACTGATAATAACAGTCTACTAATTATTACCTTAACTGGTGTCTTCATTTATTTTTTTATTTGAGCACCCTCAACTTCCTTAATCTCTTTTGCTTTAGTTAGCAATTCTTCAACACTAATTTTCTCTCTGTTAAACCTATAAAGCACAATGTTTGAATCTAAACTAACAATTTTTTCAAATTTAAGTTCGTATTTTTTCAAATAATTACTTGGAATTGAATATTTTACTCCTTTTTTTAAATCTAGTAAAATTTTACTATCGTTGCGAATTTTGTCAGATAGGTAATATCCAAAAATGACAAGCAACATAAAAACATATAATTGTACTATTTTCATCTATCAATATTAGGACATTCCAAATAATAACAAAAAAAAAAAAGAAGGAATTATTGGAATCCTATAGGAAATTAATGGGGAAATTTAAAAGGAGACTATTCAGCTCAAACTACTTTATATCGAAGAATAACGTTGCCTTTAAAATTCGGTTTTCCCAAGATTTTCATTACTTAAAAAAATCTCTTTTTTAACCCTATAAGACTTCACAGGTGTGGCTCTGAGGCTTGTTAACTGACCATGTATAAAACTAAGGTGCGAAAAGAATAAAAAGGAAAGACTAATTGATCAAGACAAAACGTCATTTTTTTGATCTACTCACAAAAATTTAAGAGACTCTATAAGGTTAGATCAAAAAAAGGAACCTATATAATTCTATCTACACCCCACAAAGTAATTGAAAAGAACTTACTCTATTCCAACAACCTTCTCTAAAAGAATATCTTCTTCTTGAATGTGCGTTTTTCCCAGCTTCCCAATCAATAAATTAATCTCTTTAGATTTTGAGGCATAACCTTCTGCAGAAGCTGTCACTGTATATTTTTCATCCCCAGATAAGGTCATGAAATAATTGCCCTCATCATCACAAGCTGTGTGTGCAACAATGTTTCCTTTAGCATCTTTAAAATTAATATCTGCAACAACGTCATTACTTCCATTGGTTATTTTTCCTTTTAAAATGGACAAATTAACGGCTACTCCTTCTGACAGAATTGGGTATGCTGATAAATCAATTTTGTAAATGTCACGCTCTCCTAAACCTCCCTCTTTAACAGATGAATAGTGAGCCGTTTTGCCATCTAAACTTAAAATAAAATTAACATCATCACCTACAGTGTTTATTGGGTAGCCTAAGTTTTCAGGAATCCCCCATGAGCCATCTTCCTGAAGTCTAGACATAAAGATATCATACCCCCCAATTGACAGATGGCCATTAGAACTAAAAAATAGGGTTTTACCATTGGGGTGAATAAAAACAGCACCTTCATCTTCTGATGTATTAATAATAGAACCTAAGTTTTTAGGTTCACCCCAAGTCGTTTTAGTGATCTTTTCCGCGACATAAAGATCTCCTCGACCTTGTGGATTATTCTTTTTACCAATCCTTTCGCTCATTAGAAATAATTTATTTCCATCTAAGGATAAGCAAGCAGAACTTTCTATAAAGCTTGAATTTATTGGTTTATCTAATGGTTTAGGTGTTCCCCAAGAACCAGAACTTCTCTTTTTTGAAACAAATATATCTCCGGCATAAACTTTTCCATCATTCTTATACATATATATTTTATTGCCATCTGGCGAAATACTTAAACTGGCATCATGCCCTTCTGTATTTACCTTACCTTCAATTGGAAATGCCTTATTCCATTGCTCATTCACCGTATCCCAAGTGGTAATATAAATGTCTTCAAAGTATTTGAAATCACTAGCTCTATCTATTCCACCACCTTTGGTTCCTGATCTTCTTGAAGTGAAAACCATTGTATTTCCATCTGCAGAAATTGATGGTGAATAATCACCCCCATTAGAGTTAATATTCTTTCCTAGATTTTCAATTTTTACATCCACAGGAAATGCAATCATTTTCTTTGCATATTCAACACTTGCAATTCTTTTTATAATGTCGCTATACTTTTTATCTCTTTTTGAGGCAGACAGGTTGTAAGCACTATAGGCTTCTAAAGCCTCTTCTAATCGGTTCTCCATATGATAGGCCTCTCCTAATCTCAGGTTCAAGTCATTATCAACATCAGCATCTATTCTTCGAGCATTCTGAAAATAATCAACTGCCAGCTCATATCTTTTTAAATTTAAATAACACTCTCCCACTCTATAGTTCAGCATGGCATCATTGGTATACTCCTTTAATAAGTTCCGATAAGTATTTAATGCGAACCTGGTATTTCCATCAGCTAAGAATTGATGTCTCGCATCTTGCATCTTAAACTTAAAACTAAGTCCCTTTTTTTTGTCCTCTTTCTGAGCAGAAATTGAGCTTACGAAACTAAAAAATAATGCTACTAATAAAATTACTGTTTTCATACTTATCAATTTTAAAACCAATGTGTGAAAATTCACAGCCATTATTTTATGTTATTGAGAAACAAAAATAGCGAATTTGAGAGAAAAAAAAAAGGAGTTATCAATAGATATTAAGAATCCTAAGGAATCAATTCTAAGGCTTTAATCGACTCTAAAAAACGAACTAAAGCAATTCTTTTTTGAGTATCAAAATGGTAAGAAATACTATTTGATAGGTAGCTATTCAACTTTTCTTTAGGAATACGTTCTTCTTTATAATTTGTAACAACATCCTCAATATTATCAACTCCAAACTTTAAACAAGCATTAAATTGTTGAATAAAAGATTCTGGTAATTTACTCGTAGAGACCCAACAAGCAAATACAAAAGGTAACCCTGAATAACTGTACCATTCGCCAGCCAAATCATATTTATACTTATAGGTTTTGTCTAAATTAAAGGTTCTGTCTCCGATGATTACTCCTGCAGTATTCCCTTCAATTTTTTGCTCATAGCCTTCTGTGGCAATTAACCATTCAGGAGAAATTTCCCAAAATTCATTCGCCAATACTTTCGCTAGATTTACAGAGGTACGAGATTGATAATCTAAATAAATAGTTGCAATTTCACTTAAAGGAACATCGCTATATAAAGCTACAGATTTAACGTTTCCAACTGCACCAATACAGAAGTCAGAAACAATGTAATACTCTTTTAATTGCGACAAAACAGCAACTGGTACTAATCCTAAATCAACCTGACCAAGGAGTAGTTTTTTTGCACAATCCGAAGGGATATCTAAAGAGATATCAATTAAATTTTTAACCTCAGAATTCTCAATACCATGCAAAAAAGGCAATGTATTTAAATACGATACTGCTGAAACTTTCATCTTTTCTACCCCCATCTATCTGCTTAGATTTACCCCCCTTAAGAAAGCTCAAAATTATCACTAATATCTTCTTTTTCACTCTTTTTATAAGGATTCTTAGATAAATCAACGGTATCATGAACCGCAATAGTAGCAGCTACTACAGAAACGATTGCTGCAAAGCCTGCCAAAGTTGTTCCACAAAAGGGAATCAACATAAAGAACGAAAACACCATCCCATTGGCAACTGCCATGCCCTTATTTTTGCGAATAAATTGAACACTCTGCTTTACAGACAACCTTCTACGTTCGCTGTTATAATCTATAAAAGCAAATCCATAAAAATAAGAGGCGATAAAAAACAAAATTATTGTCCCTATAATACCTCCTAAAACAGGAATGAAAAAACTTAAAATAAAAATAACAATCATATACCCCAATTCAATGAATAGGTTTCTAAAAGCAATTAGAACACCTCGAGCAATATCTCTCATTACCTGGTCTGCATTAAAAGGATATTTATTTCCAGTTAAAATTTCATCTGTTTTTTCAGATAAAATGGCAAACACAGGAGAAAGAAAAATAATTACAATATACCCTCCTATTGTTGCAAAAATAAAAAAGAATACAAACTTTAAAACAATCCAAACCAATCCACCAACAATACCCGAGAGATAACCTGAGATAGGCAATAGAAAGCTTGCTCCTGTAAATGAATCTTTATCAAAAGCAACTAAGGCAGTTAACCAACTTTCAAGAAAGTCAGACAATGAACCAATACCGAACATACCAGCCATAAAAAATAAAATATTTAGTGCTATTGGGAAAATAAAAAACCACCAAAGTCCTTTCGTAAAAAGGATAGTTATCGCTTTACCATAAGCGCGAAACCCTGTCCCAAAATTTTTAAATAAATCCATAAATAAGCTTATTTTTAATCGACTGTATTAACAATTTCAGCCATTAACACCGTTTTTTATTTTTTGTGATTTGATGTGCAAATTTATAGTTTTATTCATCATCAAAGAATACAATAACGGCTTCTCTTTTTTATACTTCCAAGAAAATTAAACTCTTAGACAAACTAACTCTCCAAGGGTTTGAAACCCTTGGAGAGTTCTGCTTAAAATAAATAAACTCATTCTTAGTCATCTGCTTTAACAATTTCAGCTATTAACACCGTTTTTATTTTCTGTTCTTGGTGTACAAATTTATAATTTTCTGCAT
>JAWUVT010000029.1:0-8128 GCA_034112225.1 Flavobacteriales bacterium
GTAAAAGGATAGTTTGGGGCTGTTCCACCGTCTTTGATTTCTAAAGTGATTTTATTGCCATTGGCTGCTCTTTTGTTAAAAGACAAAAAGCGTTTATCAGGAGCAACAAAAAGATTAGATTGGAAAAAGGACATTTCAAAACCTTTGGGGTATAATTCGTGTCCATCAATGGATGAATGTTCTAAAACGTGGTTTAAGCCGATATTATCCATTGCCGCAATTCCTGTAACATACTTATAGTTGTTATCCAGTTCTTCGGAGATTCTAATATTCGCTCCTGCATTTGGCACTTCTTTTTCTATGAGTTGAACGCCAGTTTTCATAACCATTCCTCCGAATCTTTAGTTCCACCTGAATCATCTTTTGGAGTTTCAGTATTACTTGTTCCTTCCAGTTCTTGATTTTTAGTGTCTTCACAATGAGAATCTTCCTTTGGTGGCATTTCTCTTGGTGAAGAAGTAACACCATATAGAAAAGAGGTATAGGCTTTAATGCCTTCGGTAGTAGTTCTAACTTTAATGGTCAGCTCTCTTTTTTCTGTATCACTCAGGTTGTTAATCGCTGCGATGAGTTTATCTACTATGTTTTCTTTTTCTGACATTTCTTTATTTTTTTTGGTTCGTAATTAATTGATTTAGAAAAGTAAAGGGGAGCAAGCCCCTGTTACTTTTTTATTGGGTGTTGAGCCTCTCGACTAGTAGCCGTAAACGGTTGTTCCCTCCAAAAATATTTTCAAGAATCCTGTAACTTGTTTTGGAAAGTTGATGTTAAACTCAATTGGAGTTTGAGGGTTGATTACTTTAGGGTTATTCAACACATACAGAGCAAAAGGTTTGTCGGTATTGTAACCGTAAAAGCCATCAAAAAACTTTCTAAAAGGCATTTTTTCAAATACTTTTCTTCCGTTTAATTCCAGTTCCCATTCTGCATTTAAAAGGTCAGTAGGGAACTTGTCAATAAATGCTCCGTCAACAGCGTTAGCATCATACAGCACTTTAATTCCTGAAAGGGTTAAGTGTCTGTCTTTACCTAGCTTTCCGTTGTCAATATTGGTAATTCCAATTTCTTCAGGAACAGATAATTTAATTAACTCGGCTCTTGTGCCTTTAATTGGTGCAGTTGCATAATAAGGAGCATCTGATATTTGAGCTTTATTGTTCATTAATGCTCTTTGAATATTCTTTGGTAAAAGGTGTACTCTTTCCAAAAAATGTTTTCTAAATCTTGATGCACCTATTTCGTGTTTTACAGCAGATTTGAAACTTCCTGTTCCTTTTCTGTGTCCTAATCCTGCAAGGATTATTTCTTCATTTGTGAGTTCTTCCATTGTTCTTAATTTTTACTGGTTAATAATTGGGTGATTTGGTTTGAGAAGGCAGGAGGTAGAAGTGTGTTGACTTCTAGCACCTTGCTTCCCCTTTTTATATTTGTTTTGAAGCCATACTCAATAGCTTTGAGTATTTCATTTTAGGGTGTTTTTTCCTTAACTCTTTTGCTATGGTATGCATCAAAGCAAGTCGCTTGGCACTCGTCATTTTCTTTACTCTCATTTTCCCTTTTCCTTTGGTGGGAGTGCTTATAATAGTTGTACTTCCACGACCTACGGTTTTAGCTTTTTTTTTAGGCGTACTTCTTTTTCTTGGAATACTCTTTTTTCTTGGAGTACTTCTCCTTCTTTTGGCTGTTCCAATTGATCGAGGTGTTGGCTTGCGATTTTTCGCTCTTGTTCTCGCAGCCTTAACACCTCTTAATTGGTTTTTCTTTTTTAGCTTGTGTTTCTTGTACAAGTAAATACCTAAAGGGATTAGAATTGAGATAACAGCACTTGCAGCGATGATTTTCATTTTATGTTTTCCCCAAACATCATTTTTCCAAAAGTCCTTAGTCATCGCTCGTTTGAATATGCTTAGTTTAGGAGCGTTTGGGTCTTGTTCTGTTCTTCTTGCTGCGGAAAAATCTTCCTCTCCACCTTCATCTAATGCGACCTGTTCCATTTCAGATGATGTGAAATTTTGCGGTGCTGATTTAGGTAGTTGTCTTTGACTAGTAGGATTACGTTTTTTGAAAACTTTCTTAAAAAGTTTACCAATATTAATTTTTGACAATAGCTTTTTTATGAAGTTGACAAAGCCATTTGCTTTTTGAGTAGAAGCACCCAATCCACTTAGTCGTATTCCTGTTTTACCTGCTGCTCGTCCTTTAACAATTGCTTTTCTAAAGTTGTGGGCTTTTCCTCCCATCTTAGTAAAGAAGCGTTCGCCTTTAGTTTTAGCATCTACAATCTTTCGCCACTCGGTTAAGTCCATATTTTTGGAATTTGCCTGAGATTGATTTAAGTAGCCGTAGATTAATCTTGAAGCAACATTAAATCCGTTGGTTTTTAACACTAATAAAATAGCTGCTCTGGTCGCAATTGTTATCGGGTTAAATCGAACTACTGCTTTAACAGCTTTTTTAACTCCAGTCTTAATTTTCTTGAATACTTTCTTAAAGAATCCACCACCTTTTTTAAAGGATTTTCTGATTTTTCTAAAAAAGCCTAAATCATCAGTATCAAACTCATCGTCTTCATCTAACATCTCTGATAAATCAACATTAGGTATCTGAGCCAAGTAAATAGGTTCATCCTCTATTCCGCTCAATTCGTCTGTATCTTCCAACTCACGTAAACTCATTAATAAAGCTTTGTAAAAGTTGGCGTAACTACTTCGATTAACGATGGCTTGTTTAAGTACTGCTTCTCTTTCGTTTTCACCATTCCAAGCTTCCATTATTTCATCAATAATTCTTAGCTCTTTTCCAACATTGATAAGTTGGCTTAATTCGGTTGGATTCTCTTTTTCTTGAATTAAAGATTGCCCTGCTTTGTTGAGTTCAGCTAATAAGCCATTTTCTACCAACTGAATAGCATCTTCCGTTGAAGCAATAATAATGTCGGCTTCTTCTTCGGTTTCTACTTCTCCTAATCCTGATAGAAAAGAGGCTTGTAAGATTTCATCTTCTAAATCTTCCTCTATCCCTGAAAGGCTAAAAGGTTGGTTGAGTTCTTCTTGTAAATCATTTTTAAACTCTTCTGCATCATCGATGCCTGATAATTCGTGTAATTCCATGTCGTCTAATTTTGTCCCATAATTGGGAGGGTTAATATTGGGGTTAATTGGTGTATCTAATGGCAGATAGCCGTTTAAGTGCGAGGTGTTCATTTCTATAATTTTGAGATCAATTATTGGTTGTGCTTCGTAATTGAAATGTGGGATTTCGGGAACAGCATCTATCACATATTCATTGCCTTGTTCGTTAAAAGCTACAGGGTAGATGTGTCCGAACTGACCTTTTTTTTCGTAGGCTGCAACTCGGTATTCGTGTTCTATTCCTAAATTGAGTAGGATGGCACTTACTAAAATGGTGTAATCATCACAATCAATTCCGAATTCTTTTTGGCTCAAACCCCGTTTGCCATCTATAATACTTCTTGCAGGGGTTCGTAACTCTTCTAATCCTTTTCCATCGAGTTTGTACCTCGTGTTTTCTCTTAGCCAGTTCCAAATGTTTTCTGTTGTATGTGCAACATTTTTTCCTTTTAAGGCTTCTGCTAACCCTGCTACTTGGTAAACATCACGGTAGGCAATGCGTTGCATATTGGCAAGGGTATCGTCTAAATTAGCGTCTTCAATTAGTGTTTTTCTAAACCCTTTGTAGCCTATAACTTGAACAGGTGAACCGCTTAAATTCTCCCCTTTATTACTCATTAGCTCAAATCCTTTAACAACAATTTTGTCAATAAATGGGGTTACTTTTTTAACCAATTCAGCAGAGGGGTAAACTTTGTTGGTGTAGCTTGGTTGAACTAAAAAGTTGTTTCTGAGTTTCTTCTTTTTGAGTTGCTGTAGGATATAAACTTCAAAGGTTCGGGCGAATACTTCATTTCTTTGGTTGTAGTAATCTGTATCTTTTTTTATTGCTTCGTTAAAATCGGTTTCGCTACCGTCTTCCTTGTAAAAAAGTATGTTAAAGAATTCTTCAAATTGCTTTTCAAAATAATTACCCTCTTTGGCTACTAAATCAGAATATCCTTTTCGGGTGGTTCTTCCTCCCGAAACATAAGTTTGAAATTTTTGCCCTGTGTAAAAAGAAAGAGCATTATCCAAAGCGTGTGCAAATTCGTGTGCTAAACTTCCCTTTCCTTTAGGTTTAGAGATATTAATAACTGACCTAGGATTAGGCTCATAATGGGCAATTGCACTACCGCCTTTTCCTCTTGCTCCTAATGCGATGGAAAGTTTACCTCCCAATCCTATTAGTTGGTCTTTTACTCCAAATATTAAAGCGAGTTGATGTAAGCCTAACATAGATGCGTACAGAAAGTTTGCTCTATCTTCTTGGTTCATCCAGTTCCCAAACTCAACACTTACTAAGTTAAATTGCTCTAAGGCTTTTGTTGAATCGTGTAGGTAAGCCAGTTTTTGAACTTTGTTTGTGCCTACATAATATTCGGTAGAAAGTTCTATGTCCTCTCTGTTCCAATATCTGTCAACACCGCCACCTTGAACGACTTCTCCAGCATCTTCAATTTTGCCTAAATCTGATATGTGCTTATTGTTATTCATTCTCTACTTTGGTTTTTACTTGTTCGTTCAGTTTGCCGATTTCAGCTTTATTGTTGTGGGTTCTGTCAAAGAGTTTTTTGATGTTGTCTTTAACCTCTGTAATGTCAACTACAATGCTTTTTTCAACTTGTATTTTGATGGCAATTAGCAGTTGTTTGACTTCCGATAATTCTTTGAACATTTCTTTGTTTTCACTGTGGGTTGTTTTTAAGAAATAACCGAGCATTGCGATTACTGATGAAAACAGAATTGAGATGATTATGATTGATAATTTTTCCATTACACTATGATTTTTTGGTTAATAGGTATTTTTATTCCTTCGGCTCTTACAAAGCCTACTATCTGAATGGGTATGTTATATTTTCCAGAAACCAAGTAGTTTGCCCCCACATTGGCGATTCCGCCATTGGCTTTAACAAGCCTTACTACATTAGGGGAGGGGATTAGTAAGTTGAGGGCAAACTTGTTCGCTTGGTTTGGTTTTAACTCAATGGATTGTTCAATGGGGTATTGCTGTTCTGCTATTAGCTGCTTTTGTTGGTCAAGAACATCTATTTTTAATTGTTTTATGTTGAAAGTTGTATCAGAAAAATTGTTGATGTTGACCGTAACTTTTGCAACGATGTCTTGAAATATATTAGATAGGTTCAGTTCAGGAAATTGGAACTTGTCAATGTCAATTTTTAAGTCGTCTGAATCTTGATATTTTTCGTAGTATTCATATCCTTTTTTCGCAGCAATTAATACTACTATAAGGACAACAACTAATGTGATTTTTCTTTTCATAATACTAAGTTGAGCAGGATGAAAAGGGTGTTTTCGGGTTCAGGAACTCAAAGGAATTAAAAGGCAGAAAAAGACTTTAAAAGGATAGTTCAGGAGTGTTCGGGAATGTTCGAGAAGTTTTGGAGAATTGACTATTTTTGAAGTAACCACATTTTTTGAGTGAAAACAACCATTTTGTTTGAATTATTTGGGTAATCTAAAAAAACGTATTATGGAAAGTATAGGGTATGCAGTAAGTAATAAATTCATATTAATTGCAGTAGATACAAAGCTAGAATTAAATATAAGAGGAAATTCGGGTGAAAAAACTATCATAAATATTGATAATGCTCGTAAGGTTTATAAAATTTCCGACACCACCGCCATATCTATAACTGGACTTCCACATAAAATTTCAAATATTTTCAAGTATATTCTTTCAATAAAAAACTCAGATAAATCTTATGATTCAGTTGTTGAAGATTTGGAATCAATTTTTAATATGGATGGTGAAAAAGCAAAGGAACAGATTGAACAAGTACAATCTGCAATCCCAAGATTTGTTGATAGCGATGGAGTTATTGAACAAGATAAATTATTTAACCATTTTAAAGACGACCCCGATCTCTTATTGTTAGCAAAGGAATCTATTTCGCTTATGCAGTCAGGAGGTAAACTAGGGACTAATATCTTTCTATTTAGCCACGAAAATGGGAGAAATTTTTTTGGTAAATATATCTCAATGGCTTTTAATCTTATTGGGAGTAAACAAGAGGTAATTGCGAAGGATAATATTTATTTCTGCTTGGATAGTGCAAAAATAAAGCCTGATGATGTGCGGATTTTAGAAGGCGAATGTCTAAAACAAATACAACCACATATTATTGCTGATTGGGAAGAGAATAAAGAAAACGAAAAGGTATTGAAGGAAAAAGCAAGAGAACTTCTGATTGATGCTTTAACTCAATTATCCCCTTTTAAATTGACACCAAATATTATCGTTTATGAATTAAGTGATGAAACGGATAATATTTTTTCTGAACCTGAAATGAAATTAAGGGACATAGAAATTAATTAATTTTTAAAATGATAATACAAGAAATAGACAATTGTAAAATGCCTCTTATTGTTCCTCCAGTACTGAGAACGAAGACCGTTAATTCTCAAACTTCAAGAGAAATTTTCTTTATTGATTGTTTAAATGATTTAAGTAATTGTGCAAGAAGTGGGATTTCATATCATTTGACCCGTTCATCTGTTTTATTACGAATGCTACTTTTAGATGGCGGACTTAATACTATTGCGGATAACTACGATGTTAATATAGAGTTTGAGGCTTGTAGTAAAAAGATTGAGGGGATTCCTCTTTCTGGTACGAAAATTAGAAATATAAAAAAGACCTTAAAAGAATATAGATATGGCACTGGTTCTTATTCTGGAATCAAATTAATAACTAAACCTCTGAAAAAACATTCATTAGAAGAGTTTAATGAAAAAATTTGTTTGACTATGAGGGGTAATGAAAATTTTAGTTTTTCGATTCAAAACATTATTAATCTAGTTGCAAATAAAAGTGGAGCTGCACATTTGGAATCATCATTTGATTCATCTAATATCGAGGCATTTCATTTTGCAGAATTTAATCCATTTAGTATTACAGGTGATAATTTCTTTTTAGAAAAACTTAAAGAAATTATTTTAATTCTTTATGATGCAATCTACCCTTTAGCAAAGGAAGTAGTAGAGCATCTGATTCTTTATAATAATAGCTTTAGTCAAGGAAAAGGATCTATTACAGCAAAAGCAATAAGTGTTGATAAAACTAAAAAGAAGAAATGAAACAAGAACAACTAAGACAGGAATATCAAAGGTTAACAAGGTTAAATTCTATTAAAGATAGTTATGAAGTTATTGAAATTTACTTGAACTATTTTTTTGAGGTAATAATGAAACACCATCACGACAAAGTTAATTCTCAGGCAGATGCAGAAGCGAAAATAATTAATCAAATGATTTTCACTAAAACAGCTTACCTAAAAGAGATTGTAAAAGGTATAGAGTATCATTCCCCTGGCGGAGGTAAAATGAATAAGATAATAGACCCTACTGTTGTAGCAAGTCATCTAAGGAATTTATATGAAACTGTTGCTATGTTCAATGTAATCTATATAAATACTCAATCAAATGATGAAAAAACCATTTTATACAATCTTTGGGTAAGTGCTGGGTTAAAATTTAGACAGAGATTTGAAAGTTTCATTTCACAAAATCAAAGTAGGGATAAACTAGAAAAAGAACAACAACAAATTAAGCAATTGAAAGATGAAATAGAATCTACAAAATTGTACAAAAATCTTGACGAACGTAATCAAAATAAAATTCAAGCAAAACTTAAAGAAAAAGATTATAAAATAAAGTTTGAAGGAGGAGATGTGAAATTTTTAAGTTGGCAGGAGATTATCAATGTAATGGAAGTGAAAGAAGGATTGTTGGATCATATATATACCTATTTTTCATTATACTCACACCCTTCTAATGTCTCAGTTTTCCAATTTGCTGATATGTTTGAGAAAGAGGGTGAACCTTTTTTAGAGTTAACTAATTTTAATGTAAAAAACTTCCTTTTCTTTTTAAGCATATTTGTTGCGGACTATATTAAATTGTTTCCGAAGGCTTTAATTACTTTTGAAAAACTACCTCAAATTGACCAAATAGTTATTAATAGTGGAAATACACTTATGAGAGGTCAAGATTTT
>JAWUVT010000030.1:0-23728 GCA_034112225.1 Flavobacteriales bacterium
ATATTTTGAATATAGGATACAGCAGCTTTTAAAATTTCATCCTTTCCTTCTATCGTTCCTTTTAAGGTTCTTTTTACATATACATCAGGAATTATTCCTACTCTTTGTGTTTTTTTTAGGTTAGGGTAAAAGATGCCTAGACCTGAAAAAGAGGTTTTAACACCACCGGGTAAAGTAATGGTTGAGATGTTGCCATCTGCTCCAGCAGTCTGTGTTCCGATAACTTTCATATTAGGGACAAGCTGAAAAGCCATAGCAGACAATTCAGCATGACTTTGTGTGTTCTCATCTACCAATACAATTAATAAGCCTCGGTATATTTCGTGATTATGTTCAGCCCCGATTAAAGGCGTGTTTTCATTAATTCTAAACGCTCCAGGAAAATCAATGTCTGGATAAATAAACTTCCAGAAACAACCTTCTTTGTTAAGGAATTTTTTTACTACCTCACGATAAGTATTGTTTGGATATCCCCTAATGTCTAATATAATTGTGTTTGTTTTTGGAAACATCCAATCAAAACTCATGTCTTGATTATTCTCAAATAGCTGTTCCAACTTAATATATCCGATACTATCTTTAATTATTTCACCTACATTTTGTCTTGCAAAACTTCTTCTTTCAGAAGTGTACTGACCCCAAAGTTCCGAGCCCTCATAGAATTCTTCGTCTAAAGCCAAAGTGTCTCCTCTTCTAATTACCGTTAATTTATTTGATTTATTATTATTTCTAAAAATATAATGTGCGGCATCTCTTTTCAAACTAGCGGTATTAGAAGTTGAAATAAGATGCTTTAAACTGTCATAATAAAACGCTATAGGTTTAGAATTTAATTTTAAGATAATATCACCAACATGAAGATTTGATTGTTTGCTTTTAACTCGAAAACCATTAACAATCCATGAAGAATCAATAGTCAATACATTGAAGTTACTAAGATATCTACTTCTTTTATTTTGTAAAATTTTTGAATTAACCTTTACGTGACTATCTTTAATTTCAGCAGTTAATTTTAAGATTAAATAATTATAATCTAGTTCATTTTTACTTGAAATAAACTTTGGAATGTATTCATAAAGAATTGTGTCCCAATTTTTGTCTAAATCATATTTATAGGGATAGAAATAATTGATAACATTCCAATATCTATACAATGCCAATAGTCTAAATTCCTGCTGTAATATAGATTTCTCAGAATATTCTTTTTCTGCTTCAAAATTTAAATTTCCTTCATTCGAAGTCTTTACATAATGGTGGTCTCCATAATTCGTGTTACATTTTTTTATTCTTAAGAGTTTCTCTTTGATTTTTTTTGATAAATAAGTTTGGTTTTTCAACCATTTAAAATTTACATTCAAATAAAATACTTCATCTATCTCCGAAATTTCTTTATTACATTTTAACTGTCCTGCTTGACTAATTAAATTTAAAATAATTCTTTCATACTCTTTTTTTTCTGGACTAGATTTTACTTGTTTTAACGTTTGGAGTAAAAGCAAGTCCCAATCTACTTCTCCTTTTTTTATATTGGGATGATGGTATTTTAAAAATCCCCACACTTTACATAAGAAATAATACTTTCCATTTTGGTGGAAGTTATTTATAGTGAAATGATTGTCGATATTTTCTTCTGGATAAAAAAAAGGATCTATATTTTTATCAAAACTCCTAGAACAAGAAGTTAACATTAAAAGAAGTATTATTGGTGAAATTTTCATGCTGACTAAAAAAAAGATGCTCAAATAATCAAGCATCTTTAAAAAAAATGTGTTCAAAGTTAACTAGATTAACCTAGGGGGCTATATCTTACTGGGCTTGCTTTAGCAACAGGAGCAGGAGCTACTCCTAAATGCCAATCTGTTGAGTGAAGAAATCCACACCATTCACATGCATCCTTAAAAGTTGTTCCTCCACCATCAAAACACTTATCACCAACTGATGGCCAATCCCAATCCCAACCTCCTTTAATATTACTCATTTCGTCATCATTTAATCTTGCGATAGTTTCTTTGTTTAAAGAAAGCTTACCATTTAATTTTATTTTTTTCATTATTCTATATTTTAATGAATTAATAATATGCCTTTAATTAGGCTTTTATTGTTTTGTTGATTTTGCCGCGACAATCTAAATAACACTACGAAAGTAGAATAAAGATAGATGAATAGTACCAAATTATATGTGGACTTTTAAATTTAAGTATTTGTTTGTCAGGTTATTACGCATGAATACGTATGTTGAATAGGTATTAATGCGCATATATAATTGAGTAGAATTACCTGCGCAAATCATGAGCAACACAAACTCAAAAAATAGGAAGGTTATCCAATGTTCATTCTCAATAGGTTGAGTTATTGTTGTAGAAAAAAACGAATCAATAAGGGGGAGGTATAAAACTTTATATTTTGAAGAAGTGCGATTTGATGTCTTTGGCGAACTTATCGAAACTTACTAAGAAGTTTAAGGGTTGTTCTCGTGTTTAAAAAGACTTCAACGAAGATTTAAGGGGTATCTAATAGTCCGAAAAACTGAGCCACCCAATAGGTAGAATGGAAGTTGAGGTCTATGGTGTGGAAGTCCAAAATTCCCCCTTTATGAATTGAGATGCCAGGAGAAATCATCAGTTTATGTTTTAAGTCTTTGGCGGTAATTGAAATGATTTTAAGTTCTTGATTGGCATTGTAAAATTCTTTGGCAGAAAGCATTGGGTGATCGAGGTACTTTTCTGTTACGGTAAAGCTGCTATCAGCAATTTGATTCTTTTTTGTCCATTGTTTTACTATTCTTTTAGCGTTTCCTTTTGGGACAACGAGGTCTTTATGCCCTTGGATAATGGCCACTTTTGGTTGGTCTATTGATTGTTCATTATTGGGTTTAAATAACTTAGAAGGTGCCGAAAATAAAGCGCCAGCATTAAATAATGTAGGGTAGGCGTTAAGCATGGCGTTACTAATTGCTGCCCCAGCAGAAAATCCGGTGATAAAAATTTTGGAGCTGTCAATGTGGTGGGTTGTTAAGGTGTAATCAACCATGTTTTTGATGGAAGAAACTTCACCTTTGTCCTTTTTTGAATTGTAGCAGATGTAAAAGTTGTAGCACTTGGCCAGGTTATTAATTTGCTTTTGTTCGGGATAAATTACAATAAAGTGGAGTGAATCAGCCAGTTTGTTCCATGCTGTTTCTTTGGCAATTAGTTCTGCAGATTGAGTGCAGCCATGAACAACAATAACTAAAGGTATAGCCTTCGATTCGTCTAGGTTCTCGGGGATGTAATGGTACATTTTTAGGTTGCCCTTATTCTTTCCAAAAGTATCAACTTTTATTATTTCACGTTGACCTAAAGTGACAAGACTGGCCATTGAAAATAAAAGAAGAAGAATACTTTTCATAACTGAATAAAAGAAGAAATATAACCTAAGATAGAACCTAATAAAACAATGTGCATCGCGTTTATCTTTTTAATGGTAAGTACTAAAGTTAAACTAATAATAAATATGCCCAAACTTTTAAGGTCGAATAATGAGCTTGTTCCTATTTTTATAATAACGGCAACCATTAGCGCAACAGCTCCAACACTCATAAGGTTGAGAAAGTTTTTTAAGATAGCCGACTTTTTCATTTTCGGAATTAATGGATTTAATAGAAGGACCAATAAAAAAGAAGGAAGGAATATTCCCGTGGTTGCAGCTATTGCACCCCAAAACCCGTTCAGTTGAAATCCAATAAAAGTGGCAGTAGATAAAACAGGGCCTGGTGTAAACTGACCAATAGCGATGGCATCTAATAATGCTGCTCTTGTCATGATTCCGGTTTCAACAAACTCAGCATCTAAATAAGCAAACAAAACATATCCGCTACCATATAAGATCGCTCCAATCTTAAAAAAACTAAAGAAAACACTCAGGGTTGTTATTTTTGAAATGCCTATGGTTGAAGGCGCTAGCAATGTTAAGATGAGTGGACTAAAACTATTGGCTTGAGTTTTGTTTTTCACTAAAAAGTAAACTGATCCTAAGATTGCTGTGGCTAATAAACTGACAATTTCACTAAATCCATAAAGGTTAAGTCCTAAGGCAATTGCTCCAAAAACACCCAGTTCAATATTCTTAATTGCTTTTTTGCCGAGTTTAAAAACAGCTTGAATGATGATGACAACAATAGCAGGTTGTATACCTACTATAAAAGGTTTGACATTGGGTAAGTCACCAAATCGAACGTAAAACCAAGCGAGCAATCCCGTAATAAAAATAGCAGGAAAAATAAAACAAATTCCAGCAACAAACATTCCTTTCCAACCCCCTCTTGCGTGCCCACAGTGCATGGTCATTTCTGTAGAATTGGGACCAGGAATTAGATTGGTAGCCCCAATCAAATCTAAGAAGTGGTCTGAAGACATCCATTTCCTTTTAGAAACAATTTCTTCTTCCATCATGGCAATGTGGACTGCAGGCCCTCCAAAAGCAAAGCATCCTAATTTAAAAAACACTTGAGCAATTTCTTTGAGGTTTGACATCTGGCAAAATTAAAAAATAGTTAAAGAAAAGAAACTCTCTTGCAGGTTAACTTAATGTGAAGATTTATTTCTCTACTCCGTGGACTACAATTACAATTTCTCCTTTAATCACATGGTTGTTGTAATATTCTAGCACTTCTTTAGCAGTTCCTCTTATCGTTTCTTCGTGCATTTTGGTGAGCTCTCTCGAAACGGAAACTTTACGTTCCTCTCCAAAATATTCGATAAATTGGGTTAAGGTTTTTAGTATGCGGTGTGTTGATTCATAGAAAATAACAGTTCGCGTTTCTTCTGCTAATAATTTTAAGCGGGTTTGTCTTCCTTTTTTATGCGGTAAAAAACCTTCAAAAATAAATTTGTCACAAGGAAATCCAGATTTTACTACGGCAGGAACAAAAGCTGTTGCGCCCGGTAAACAATCGACATCGATGTCGTGTTTAATACATTCTCTAGCCAATAAAAATCCAGGGTCAGAAATGGCTGGGGTTCCTGCATCACTAATTAAAGCGATGGTTTGTCCTGATTTAATGGTGTCAATAATTCGTTCTAACGCTTTGTGCTCATTGTGTTGGTGGTGAGCAATTAGTCTTTTCTCAATTTCATAGTGTTTTAATAATTTAGAAGAGGTTCGCGTGTCTTCTGCTAAAATTACATCAACCTCTTTTAAAATTCTTAGTGCGCGAAGGGTAATGTCTTCTAGGTTTCCAATAGGTGTGGGAATAAGGTAAAGTTTCGACATATTTATTTTTTCTAAAAATCAAAGGTAAAAATAAACTACAAGATGGATTTGATTAATTTTATAAATCTCTATGCAACCTTTCAGTTTAAATAAGCATCTTAATATTGAATAATGAAAATAAACGAAGAGCAATTGGTTTTTAGATGTCTTGAAAAAGATCCACTAGCTCAGAAGTACTTATTCGAGTATTATTCAAAACGGATGATGGGAGTATGTTTAAGGTATTCCACAGATAGGGAAGAAGCACAGGAGGTGTTGCAAATAGGGTTGATTAAAGTCTTTGAAAAATTAGAGATGTTTGATCAGAAAGGTTCTTTAGAAGGTTGGATTAGGAAGATTATAGTGAACACTGCTTTAGATAATATTCGAAAGCATAAAAAATTACAGCTTAATGTGGATATTGATAAAATAGATTATCAATTAGACAATCATCATGAAACTGCTATTGAAGCTTTATCTGCAAAAGATTTACTAAAGGTAATTCAGCAAATGCCGTTAGGGTTTAAAACGGTATTTAATATGTATGTGATTGAGGGGTATTCGCATAAAGAAATTGCAGAAGAATTAGAAATTACTGTTGGAACATCCAAATCTCAATTCTCAAGAGCTAAAGCTTATTTAAGGAAGATTTTAATAAAAGAAGAAATAACAAGGTGAAAAACGATTTAGAAAATATAGACGAGCTATTTAAAGAAGCTTTTGATGGTTTTGAAGCTGATGTTGATCCAAGCGTTTGGAATAATATTCAGGGTTCAATAGGATCAAGTGCTGTATCTACAAGTGCTGTATCTACAAGTGTTGCTAGCAAATCAATTGCGTTAAAATTTGTTGCAGGCATACTTGTTTTAGGTTCTTTAGCTACTGGTATTTACTTGTTTTCAGTAGCTACGACTCCCCATGAATCAGAAATTGCTGTAGCTGTACCTAAAGCCATAATTGCAATGGATACAGAAAAAGGAAGTGTTGCAAAAACGCATGAAATAGAAACTGTTGATGAAGTTGTTGTTGTTGAGGACGTTCCTGTAGAAGAAAGTAAAGCGATTCCTAAGGAGGAAGTTCGCGAAGAAATACCCGCTAAAACAATTTCTGTTGAACAGCAGCAGGTTAAAGAGAGTAAGGTTGAAGAAACCAAAATTTTGAATAAAGAGACTGTAGTTGTATCTTCTGAAAAGGAAAATAACTCGAAAAAACAAGTGGTGAATAAAAATCGTGTTGAGCAGCAAGCTGTTGTTCATGCGGCTGATGTTGAAAATGAGGAGATTCAGGAAGTGAATTGGGAAGAAGACGCCCTCTTAGAAAGGGAGAAACATTCGGCATCAATTGATAAAGATAAAATTCCTAGAAGGTTTTCTCCAAATGGAGATGGAATTGGCGATGTGATCAGTGTTAAAGGGCGAAATATAAAAGAATTCCATGCTAAAATTCTGAATATCTCCAATGCTAAAGTCATTTTTGAATGGTTCTGGATCGAAGGATTTTGGAATGGAAGAGACATGTTTGGCAACAAGGTTCCAGAAGGAACTTATATGCTTCAGGTTGTTGCATCAGGAGAAGATGGAGTCCCAATTATCGTGAATCAATCCCTTACTGTTTATTAAGAGATTTGAAGATAATGAAAAAAAAGGCTCCAATTTGGAGCCTTTTTTTTAATCTTTTTTGTGCTTCTTTTTTCGATGTTCTTTTTTTCTCTGCATCATTTCTTGAAATTGAACGAATTGTTCTCGCGTTAGTATCGTTTCAATTTCTTTCATTTCAGCTTTTTTCAAGGCTTTTTTCTTTGATTTTAAGGACTTTAACTCTTTTTTTATCGGAGGCATTTTGTTTTGAATCACTTTTTTTTCTGCTTTATAGCTCTCGTGAATCACTTTTAATTGATTGGCCTGTTTTTTGTTCAGGTTTAACGCTTTTACCATGTTTTGATGCTGCTCTTTATGCGGACGATTTGGCTTTTCTTGAGCCCTTGCAAAAAATGGAGCAACTGCTAAAGCTGTAATAACTAGGGTAAATTTTAATGCTTTCATAAATCAATCGGTTTAATTGGTTAATATATAAATTAGAAGTGTAAAATAACAAAAGGTTTAATCTTTAGTTGTTATTAAATGATAAGTTGCTGGTTGTTAGGAGGTAAAATATGAAAAGTTGAGGGTTGTACCTGTTAACTATGCCGTAAGAAATCAGTATATTTGTTGATATATATTTTATAACTAGTATGAGTGATTATAAGGTTGGAAGTCTATTAGATAAGATTGTATTCCCTAAGGATTTACGGGAAAAGATCTCGGAAGACGAATTGCCACAACTGTGTGAAGAATTAAGAGATTTTATTGTAGATGTAGTTTCTAAAAAAGGAGGACATTTTGGTGCTAGTCTTGGAGTTGTTGAAATGACAGTTGCGTTGCATTATGTTTTTAATACCCCTTACGATAAATTGGTTTGGGATGTTGGTCATCAAGCTTACGGACATAAAATACTTACAGGAAGAAGAGAGCAGTTTCATACCAATAGAGTTTATAAAGGCATCAGTGGTTTTCCAAAATTATCAGAAAGTGAATACGATGCTTTTGGCGTTGGTCACTCTTCCACTTCAATATCCGCTGCATTAGGAATGGCGGTAGCTTCTCAATACAAAAAAGAAGACAGGCAACATGTTGCTATTATTGGTGATGGTTCTATGACTGCTGGAATGGCTTTTGAAGGCATGAATCATGGAGGCGTGGAGAATACCAACTTATTAATTGTCTTAAATGACAACTGTATGGCCATCGATCCTAATGTTGGCGCACTTAAAGATTACTTAACAGATATTACCACTTCTCATACCTACAATAAAGTAAAAGATGAGGTATGGCACCTGTTAGGAAAGGTGAGTAAGTTTGGACCAAATGCTCAGGCAATTGCACAGAAAATTGAACATGGAATAAAATCTACCTTGTTAAATCAGAGTAATTTATTTGAATCTTTAAATTTTAGGTATTTCGGACCAATTGATGGTCATGATGTTAATTATATGGCTAAGGTCTTGAATGATTTAAAAGACATTCCAGGACCAAAAATATTACATTGTATTACAGAAAAAGGAAAAGGATATCAACCCGCGGAAGAGGGGAATTCCACACAGTGGCATGCGCCAGGAATCTTTAATAAAGAGACTGGAGAGATCATTAAGATTACTCCAAAAACCCCTTCACCACCAAAATATCAAGATGTTTTCGGACATACAATTGTTGAATTAGCAGAAAAGAATAAAAATATTGTTGGAGTTACACCTGCAATGCCCTCTGGCTGTTCCTTAAGCATTATGATGAAAGCGATGCCAGATAGAGCTTTTGATGTTGGAATTGCGGAGCAACATGCTGTAACTTTTTCTGCAGGAATGGCTACTCTAGGATTGGTTCCTTTTTGTAACATCTACTCTTCGTTTATGCAAAGAGCCTACGATCAGGTAATACATGATGTAGCCTTACAAAATTTACACGTGGTCTTTTGTTTGGATAGAGGTGGCTTAGTTGGAGCGGATGGTTCTACTCATCATGGAGCTTTTGATTTAGCCTACTTCAGGTGTATTCCTAATATGATTGTTTCTGCACCAATGAATGAGGAGGAGTTAAGAAACTTAATGTATACCGCGCAAGCAGATAATAACGGACCTTTTTCTATCCGTTATCCCAGAGGAACTGGAACAACACCGGATTGGAAAACTCCTTTCAAAAAGATTAAAATAGGTACGGGAAGAAGAATTAAGAATGGAGATGATGTAGCTATTTTAACGATCGGAGACATTGGAAATAAGGCCATATCGGCTTGTGCTGAATTAGAAAAAGAAGGAATCCATATTGCGCATTACGACATGCGCTTTGTGAAACCTATAGATGAGATTTTATTGCACGAAGTTTTTGGAAAATTCAAGAAGGTGATTACGCTAGAAAATGGCTGTATCCAAGGCGGAATGGGAAGTGCTGTGTTAGAATTTATGGCAGACAATAACTATCATGCAGAGGTGAAACGTTTAGGGATTCCTGATAGATTTATCGATCATGGTACTCAAGAGGAATTGTACCAGGAGTGTTTATTTGATGAGAAAGCCATTTTGGCAACTGCTAAATCGTTGTTAGGGAAACAAGAAAATAAAGCATTGGCATAATGCTGCTGACAAGATGGAGAAAAGGTGGCAAATAAATGAACAAGCAAACCCAGAAGATGTTCTTAAATTATCTGGTGAGCTTAACAATTTAGACGTGACCCTTGCCAATATTTTATGGCAACGGAAGATCACGACTTTCGAAAAAGCAAAAACTTTTTTTAGACCAAGTTTAGAAGAGATTCATGATCCTTTTTTAATGAAGGATATGGATAAGGCGGTTGAACGACTTCAACAAGCAATCCGAAACAAAGAGAATATTTTAATTTATGGCGATTATGATGTAGATGGAACTACTTCTGTGGCTTTAGTCTACTCCTATTTAAAGAATTTTTATCCAGCTTTAGGGGGGAAGGATGAGCAGCTTGCTCATGCAGCTCAAGAAAATCAAGCTGAGAACCATCAAAATCGATACGGATTAGCGTATTATATTCCTGATCGATATGCTGAAGGATATGGAATTTCCTATCAAGGAATTGACTATGCTGCAGCACATGGCTTTCAGCTAATTATTGCCTTAGATTGTGGTATTAAAGCCATAGATAAAATAGATTATGCAACCGATAAAGGAGTTGATTTTATTATTTGTGATCACCACAGACCAGGAAGTGAAATCCCTAAAGCTGTAGCCGTCTTAGATCAAAAAAGAGCAGATTGTAATTATCCTTTTAAAGAATTGTCAGGATGCGGTGTTGGCTTTAAATTGATGCAAGCTTGGACGCAAAAGGAGGGGAAAGAGGAAGCAAAATTGATGGAATATTTAGACTTATTAGCCATTAGTACTTGTGCAGATATCGTTCCGATAACTGGTGAAAATAGAGTTTTTGTTTATTACGGAATAAAAGCAATCAATGAAAATCCGCGTTTAGGAATTAAAACGATGGTAGAGTTAGCAAAATTAGACCATGAGCTAACCGTTACAGATGTTGTGTTTACGATAGCGCCAAGAATAAATGCTGCAGGAAGAATTGAAACCGGCAATAAAGCGGTGGAAATGTTGGTGGAAGAAAATAAGGAAAAAGCCTTTGGTTTTGGAACAAATATTAACGATTTAAATGTTGAGCGTAAAGAATTAGATAGAGCAATTACCCAAGAGGGATTAGCAATAATTGAGGAAGAAATTGCGCTTCAAAATAAGAATACTACCGTTTTGTTCAGTAAAAACTGGCATAAAGGAGTGATTGGAATTGTTGCCTCTCGTTTAATTGAAACCCATTATAAACCCACCATTATATTAACAGAATCTAAAGGGATGGCAACCGGTTCTGCACGGTCGGTAAAAGATTTTGATGTTTACGATGCAATTGATGCGTGTAGTGATTTGTTGGAACAGTTTGGAGGCCATAAATATGCTGCAGGGCTTACCATGAAAGTAGAAAATATAGAAGCATTTACCCAAAAGTTTGAAGAGGTGGTGACTGCGCAAATTGATCCTGAATTGTTAATTCCTCAAATTGGAATTGATTCGAAATTGGATTTACATCAAATCACTACTAAATTTAATAAGATCTTAAAACAGTTTGCGCCAACAGGTCCCGGTAATATGCGGCCTACGTTTATGAGTGAAAATGTTTTTATCACCAATAATTCACGAAAAATAGGCGCCGACAAAACCCATTTAAAATTAGAAGTGTTTCAAGAAGACTACCCTTTACTAAAGTTCAATTGTATCGGGTTTGGCTTAGGAGAATTCTTGGATGATTTGGATGAAGGAATTCCTTTTAGTATTGTTTACAGCATTGAAGAAAATCACTGGAATAATAGAACTACCTTGCAGTTAAATATAAAAGACATTAAGATTTGATCAAAATTTTGAAGAAGTGTTTTCCCCTACTTTTTATAGTTACTCTCCTATTTCCTATTCAATATAAAGCCCAAGACTTTATTAATGAGAACAGCTTGTTTGAATGTGATCAAGCTTTTGAAATCGGAATCCCTCTAAAAGTTAAAAATAATCCAACCGTTTTTTATCAGTACGAAGAGCAATTTTCTTTTTGGTATAAGTTTAGCAGCCAAAGTGATGAGGTGGTTTCAGTTGAATTATCTGCTTTAGATACCAATAGTAAATACAGTGTTTTCGTTTATGAAAATGAAGGAGGGAGTTTGTGTACTCAAATTTTTAATGGAAAAAATAAACCGCTTAAAAATCAGTTGATAGATAAACAGGTTTCAAGTTCGGAACGATTCACTCAATTTAAATTCAATGCATCTGCTCAAAAATATTATTATTTCTGTGTTTTAAATACTTCAGTTTATAATTGTGGTCATCAGTTAAAACTAACGAGCGCTATAGATAGCATAGCGATTAAAGCAATTCATATTCCCTGTGTTGTTGAAGAAAAGTATCCTCAAAAAGAAAAAGAAGCATTAGACCTTCATTTAAAACCTTTTATCGCTTTAATACAGTTGAAAGATCAAACAGTACAAGATAAATACATACAAGCTGAAATTCGCATAAAGGATATTGAATTTAATTCCGAAATTAGTATTGATTATGACAGTACTCACGTAAATTCTTTAGCGATTGAAAAAGGAAAGGAATATAAGGTTTCCTGTACAGCTCCTGGTTATCAACGGTTTGAGCATCATGTTGTTATCAGTGATTATATGGTTTCTGATAGTAGTGATTTTATTTTGTATTTAAAACCGTTAAAATCAGGGGATATTTTTTTAATGAATCATATCTATTTTCACCCCAATACTTATGCCTTAAAATCTGGAGCAAGTAAAGAGTTAGAGTATTTAGCCACCTTTTTAAAGAATAATAAAGAACTAAAGATCGAGCTTTCAGGACATACCAATGGAAATAATAAAATAAAAAGAAATAAAAGCTACAAGAATAGAGGTGCTCAGTGGGATTTTACAGGGACTTCTAAAAAGTTGTCTACCTATAGAGCACTTGAGATTAAACAGAAGCTATTGTTAAAAGGCATTGATGAAAAGAGAATACTGACTAAAGGTATTGGTGGGGATAAGATGATAATTCAGGAGGCGAAAACACTTGAATCAATTCAGAAAAATGTAAGGGTTGAGGTGAAAATATTATAATTATTCGATCTCTTGTGCTTTGTGAATAGAAATTCGATTTCCATTAAAGTAAGCAACAATAAAGGCATCTTTTAACCCTAAATCTACCACGTGTTTTTTTGCTTGTGTTGCGTAAGCTATTTTCTTAAATGCACCAACAGAATATTTTACACCACCAGCATAAGGATCTTCATATACAGGCGATAAACCTTTGAAGGTTTTATTGTCTATTTTATTCTTGTAAACACCAATTTGAACTTTGTAAATTAGTCCATTTGGGGTGCTTTTTATTACTTTATTATCGTTAAGACTGCCCTCAAAAACAAAGTCTTCGGTATTTTCTTTTCGAATGGATCTTTCAATTTTTTTAAGTTTTAATTTAAGCGCACTCATTTCGTGTGCAATCAATTTCTTTTTATTTTTGACTTTTTTTAACGCTTTAATTTTTTCTTTTCGTTTGCTTTTTTTCTTCGTTTTCTTGAGTTCAGCATACTTCGTTTTTAAGTTCGATTTTATTTGTTTATTTTTTTCAATAAGGTCTTTTAATAAGAGGTTAAACATTACTCTATCTACCTTAAACCTGCTTGTTTTTTTTTGGTTAGATTTGGTTTGATAAGCCGTTTGGTTCTCGTTGAGAATAGTTGCTGAATTTAGGTCAGCTGTAGTTTTTGTTTTGGGTTCCGGAAGAACCTTAGGGTATACTTCAGGGGTTAAATCCTTAACAGGTATTGCGTCAGTTTTGTTAACTTCCGCTTTTTCTTGATATTTTTTGTACTTAAGGGCTTCTTTTTTTGAGTAAGAATTGTAATCAAGTTGTTTGCTCGCCTTGTGTGTTGTCCCTTTTAGATCTATTGATGTAATTTGTATTCTCTGTTGTTTTTTTAAACAAAGTTCATTACTTAGTTGGGCTAATGCATATTTATTTTTGTGAATACTATAGTTTAGTGTGTCTAATGGTGGGATAGAGCTGCAATTGTCGTTAACCACTTTAATCACCATAGAGCTTTTGGTAGTTCTACAATCTAGAATGTGCCCACAGTCTCTGCCTTTTATCGCAATAACCGACAAATAGATGGCGTCACCCGGGTTTACGGGAATAGGCTTAACATTTATTAAGTTCGATCTAAATTTTTTAGACTGATGAGTGTCCTCATATTTTTTTATGTACTTAAAGTGATTTAAAGTGATAATTTTTCCTTTTGTCCTTGCCGTGCAAAAATTTTCATTCCCTTCTATTTTGTACATGAAAAATTCATAACGATCTTCTTCATTTAAAGGAAATAGCGTAAACTCAAAATCACAAGAATCATTAAATATTATTTTGTACCAAAAAGAAGGCGAAGGAATGGTGTCTCGTGAGGTATGAACTTCATACATTAAGTTGAAATTATCTTTAGTCTGAGTAGTGGCTGGAAGTATTATTTCTGAAATAGAAGGGATTACTTGGTGCGCTTTATCTTGCGCATAATTTTCTGTAAAAAAACTGACAAGGATTATTAATAATAGGGTTTTACCAAACTTCATTGCTCAAAGATATAGGCAATTTTAGGTTTATTTTTCTCCAATAAATTATTTTTTACAATATCGGATGTTTATAGCCTTTAAGAAGAATCTCTGTAAGAATTAAATCCCCTTAATGCGGAGTGAAAAACACCCAAGAGAATGGACCATAAAGGAACTCGGAAACCAATTGTTCTTTTATTTCTATCCAACTTACCTGTACTTTTTTTTTTATTGAATAGACCATACGGCTTAAAATAGCCTCAAAATAAAAGAGTGAAGTTTATTCTGATCTGCTTATAAAATAGAAATGAGAAGCAATAAATTAGGCTACTGTTTATTGAATTAAGCGAGTCTTCACTTTGTTTATTCAACTTGAAGAAGGGTCCGTATTCAAATACCTATTCCTACAATGCTTCAGTTGAAATTGAAAGGGTTGGGTTTAAAGCAGTAAGATTAAACCTTTCTTCTCAACTCAAAGTTTTGACCCAAGTAAACTCTTCGCACTTGCTCATCTGCCGCTAATTCTTCGGCAGTTCCTGCTTTTAAGATTTCGCCTTCAAAAAGAAGGTAAGCTCTATCTGTAATGCTTAATGTTTCTTGAACGTTGTGGTCGGTAATTAAAATGCCAATGTTCTTTTCTTTTAGTTTGTGTACAATGGCTTGGATGTCTTCAACGGCTATTGGATCAACTCCAGCAAATGGTTCATCTAATAAAATAAAGTTGGGGTTAGAAGCCAATGCTCGTGCAATTTCAGTTCTTCTTTTTTCACCTCCAGAAAGGTTATGCCCCAAGTTTTTTCGAACATGTCCTAAGCTAAACTCTTCTATTAATTCCTCTAATCGATCCTTTTGCTCGGTTTTACTTAAGGGCATCATTTCTAGAATAGCAGAAATGTTGTCTTCTACACTAAGTTTTCTAAAAACAGAAACTTCTTGAGGCAAGTATCCAATTCCCATTTGAGCACGTTTGTACATTGGCAGTTTGGTGATGTCTTTATCGTCCAAGTAAACCGATCCTGAATTAGGTTGAACTAATCCTACAACTTGATAAAAAGAAGTGGTTTTTCCCGCTCCATTTGGACCCAGTAAGCCAACAATTTCACCTTGTTTTACATCAAAAGAAACGCCTTTTACAACGGTTCTTTTTCCATACTTCTTAACGATGTTTTCGGCTCTTAAAATCATAGGTTAAAAGTAGTGAATTTATTCTTTTGTGGCACAGCGCTTTTTGAGGTGTTTGTGAAAAGAAATGTAAACGAAAAAAATAGTTTTTTAAGCTGTGACCTCCCGTAATTGATGCAGAATAAAATGCCCAGTGACGTAAAGGTTGAAATTACTTCTTCCTTACCACCATTTTAGAAATGTAAATACTAAACTCATAAAGGATGAGTAGTGGAATGGTTAATAAAACTTGACTCGACACATCGGGAGGGGTGATAACGGCAGAGAGGATAAGGGTTACTACTATGGCATGTTTTCGGTATTTCCTCATAAATTCAGGAGTCAGCAATCCTAATTTTGATAAAAAGAAAACAATTAGCGGCAATTGAAAGACTAAACCACAAACTAAAGTAACCGTAGTAACTGTAGAGATAAATGAGCCTAATGTGATTTGATTCTTAACTTGACTACTGACGGTGTAATTTCCTAAAAATTGAACAGAAAGAGGAGAAACAAAGTAGTATCCGAATAAAATTCCAAGCATAAAAAGAATAGTTCCCGAAATGACTAAGCCTAAAGCATTCCGTTTTTCTTTTTTCGCTAAAGCAGGAGTAATGAATCTCCAAATTTCAAATAAAACATAGGGGAATGCTAAAATAATACCAGCAACTAAAGACACCATAATGTGCAATGAGAATTGCCCACTCATGGTAATGTTAATCAGGCTAAAATTCATGTCCTCCATGCATAAGGAGTCTCCGTTTCCAATTAGATAAGAGAATTTACAAAACAATTGGTAAGTCCAAAAATCAGCACTTTTTTGTGCAAGAATTACGGTATCAAATACAAAGCTTTTAAAAAGAAAAGCAAGTATGGCAAGTAAAATAATTACAATTGCTGAACGAACTAAGTGCCATCTTAATACCTCAAGATGATCTAAAAATGACATGTCTCCTTTATGTTGTGCTTCGCTCATTAAATTTTTAATTAATAAAACTTTTTATCTTTTGTTGCCTTTATGTCGGTAACAAATTGTTTTATTTTTTGTTCTGCTTCCTTCTTGCATACTAAAAGAATGTCATCCGATTCCACAACGATATAATCTTTTAGACCTTGTAACACCACTAGTTTTTCTTGAGGAACATTAATAATGTTATCCGAAGAATCATATAACATCACATTTTTACCAACCAACGCATTTTGGTTTTCATCTAAAGGTAAGTGGGTATAAATAGACCCCCAAGTTCCTAGATCTGACCAGCCAATGTCGGCACTAATTACCAAAACATTTTTTGACCCTTCCATGATTCCATAATCCACTGAAATACTTTCGCAAGTTGCATAAGCCTTTTGAATAAAGTCATATTCTTCAGGAGTATTGTATTTCCCTAACCCGGTTTTAAATACTTGGTCTACCTGTGGTAGAAGTGTTTCAAATGCCGTTTGGATGCTTTTTAAACTCCAGATAAACATTCCCGAATTCCAGGAGAAGTCACCGCTTTCAATAAACTTTTTAGCGGTGGCTAAATCTGGTTTTTCCGTGAAATTTTTAACGGCTTTAATTTCAGAGTTTTCATTTTCTAGATATTGGATGTAGCCATATCCTGTATCAGGTCTGCTAGGCGTTATTCCTAAAGTTAATAAGTCATTATTTTCCGCAGTATGCGCTAGGGCTAATTCCATGACCCGTACAAATTCTGTTTCTTTTAAAATTAAATGATCAGAAGGAGCAACAATAATGTTGGCATTGGGGTTTTTGTTCGCAATCTTATAATTGGCATAAGCAATACAAGGAGCTGTATTTCTCATGGTAGGTTCGCAAATAATTTGCTCATCGTTAATTCCAGCTAATTGCTCTTTAGTAAGGTCTTTATAGATTTCGTTGGTAACGATATAGATATTTTCTTCTGGGCAAAGCAATTTAAATCGATTGTATGTCTGTTGAATTAATGTTTCTCCAGTACCTAAAATGTCAATAAACTGTTTAGGGTGTTCAGTTCTGCTCATCGGCCAAAACCTACTTCCAATACCGCCAGCCATTATAATGCAATAGTTATTTTTGTTCATGCTACTTTTAAAATGTGAGAATGATTGAATGAGCAAATGATTGTATATGATATCATTGGCTCATTCAATCATTAATTAAGTTTACTTAAAGCGACGTTTAGTCTTTCAAACAATTCATCCATTTCTTCATATACAGCAGTTCCAACAGAAAGGCGATACCAAGAAGATTTTTTTGAGGCCCCAAATGCATAAAAAGGAACAATTGCCAATCCAGCCTCATTCAATAAGTATTGAGTAACATCTGGCGTTGTTTCAAGTGTTTTTCCTTCGGGAGTTACTTTTCCTGTCAGGTCAAATTTTACAGTAAGGTACATTGCAGCTTGTGGAGGTATTGTTTCTACAGCAAATCCTTCTTTTTGAAGTGAGGTAAAACCTTCATGTAGCGCATTTAAGCGTTTACTGATCTTATTTTTAATTTTAAATAAAAATTCATCAGTAGCGTCATCCTGGTCTAAATATTTTGCAGTGGCTACTTGTTCAGCTTTTGGTGACCAAGCACCAACATGGCTCAAAATAAATTTCATTTTGTTGATTAATTTTTCTGGACCAAAAGCCCATCCAACTCTTACTCCTGTAGCAGCAAATGCTTTTGAAATTCCATCGATGTAAATCGTGTAGTTTTTCATGTCCGCATTAATAGAAACAGGGTCAAAATGCCTGGTCTCGCCATGTGTTAGTTGCCAGTAGATTTGATCGAACATCAAGTAGACAGGTTTTCTAGTACTTCCTCTTTTTTTATTTTCTTCTAATATGATGTCACAAATCTCAGCTAATCCTTTTTCTGTAAATACTGTTCCCGTAGGGTTAAGTGGAGAGCAAAGTGCGATTAGTGTTGCTTCATTAATATAAGGCTTTATGTCTTTCGCAGTAGGCATAAAGTTATTTTCAGCAGTTGCTTCAATTAAAATTTGTTTGGCTCTGGTTAAGTGTGCGTAATGATTATTGTTCCAAGATGGAACAGGGAAAACTACCGTGTCTTCAGGATCTAAAATGGTTTGAAATGCAGCGTAAATTAAAGGCCTTGCACCACCTGAAATTAATATTTGTTCAGCATCATATTCTAAACCACCTCTGGTGTGTAAATACCGAGATACAGACTCTCTTAACGCTAAAACACCATTAGCCGGAGGGTAATTTGTTTCATCATTCTGGTAAGCATTTATAATTTCTTGCTTTAATTCTGTTGGAATAGGAAAGATTTGAGGATTGAAATCTCCAATGGTTAAATTGTAAATTTTTTCTCCTTTTTTTATCTTTTCTTTCACTTCTCCAGCCAATTTAATTATTTCGGAGCCGACTAATTTTTCTGCCATTTCAGATATTTTCTGATTAACAATTGGGTCTAGTAATGATGTTTTCATAGCGATAGATTTTTACTTGCACGAAGTTATGTAAATCGCCTCCCAAACAGAAATATAAAATAAAGATTAGTTATGAACAGATTACGTAGAAAGTTGAAAAGTTTATGAAGTTGAAAATTAGAAAATTAAAAAGTAAAGAGTTGTTGCTAACTAGTTTTTAATTGAAGGTGTATTTTTTTTTGAAAAAAAGTATTTTTCACTAGTGACTAGTCACTAGTCATTATTCATTACACAATCAGAAGGACTTCTGCTACTCCGTGGATTAAATACTCTTTTTTGGAGGAGATTTCTTTGCAAAGAAAACGAGTTCTTCTTTTCTTTCCTTTAATAAAAAATCGTTTGTTGTTTAAACTGAAAGTGCTCCCTGTTGGAATTTCAATGAGCTGAAGTGTATTGCTTGGGACGTCATATTTCTTTAACTCGTTAATGAGGCTGATGTCTCTTGCAGAAGACGCTGGAGGGTTTTTTAAATGATGTTGAAGGACTAGCTTCAGATGGTCAGGGAAAATGTCTTTTTGGAGTAAGACTTTCATGAGTGTTGCGAATTCAGTTTTCCATTCGATACCGTGTGCTTTTACTTGATGTTGATGTTGATCCCAAACGAGCAAATGCGCAAACTCATGTGTTAATGTAATTAAAAAAGCATAAGGATTAAGGTCCGAATTTACGCTGATACGGTGAGGTTCATTTTTGAAAGACGCTCTAAAATCGCCAAACTTAGTTGCCCTTTTTTTTGGGATTTTTAAGTTGAACGGTTTTTGCGTAAACCAATTTTTAAGAATGGGAATACTTTCTAAAGGAACGTAAGTTTTCAGTATTTCTAACTCATTTTTCATTAAGAAAAAATAGAGTAAACAAGAAAACTAGAAAAATAGGCTAATGCACCCATATAAACCACCTGAATGATTGGCCATTTTATAGAGTTAGTTTCTCTGTAAACAATTGCTAATGTTGCCATGCATTGCATTGCAAAAACGTAAAAAATAAGAAGAGAGAAGGTGGTGGCTTTTGTATAAAGTTTTTCACCCGTTTCGTGATGTTTAGCCGCCATCATTTTTTCTCGAAGAGAAAGGGTATTGTCAGGATCACCAACACTGTAAAGGGTTGCCATGGTTCCAACAAAAACTTCTCTGGCAGCAAAAGAAGTAACTAAAGCAATTCCAATTTTCCAATCATACCCTAGAGGTTTTATGAAGGGTTCAATCGTTTTTCCAATTATTCCAGCATAAGAAGCTTCTAGTTTTTCTGAAGCAATTAAGGCTTTAGTTTCACGATTATCCACAATTGAGTTGGAATATTTGGATTCGATTTCTTCAAAAGTTTTTCCTGGAGCGTATGAGGATAATACCCAAAGGATAATAGAAATGGCAATGATCACTTTTCCTGCATCAAACAAAAATATTTTCACTTTGCTTAGAATTTCTAAACCAACATTTTTCCATCTAGGAGCTCTGTAGATTGGCATCTCTAAAGTAAACGTACTTTTTTCTTTTGATCGGATGATCAACTTCATCACCCAAGCAGAGGCAAGTGCAGAAATAAAACCTAAAAGGTACAGTCCCATAACTAAAAGACCCTGCAAGTTAAATAAGCCATAAGATTCCTCTTCAGAAACGACCAAGGCAATTAATACGGTATATACAGGGATTCTTGCCGAACAACTTATTAATGGAGCTACCATAATCGTGATGAGTCGTTCCTTATAATTGGCAATAGTTCTTGCGCCCATAATTGCAGGAATTGCACACGCAGAGCTACTGATGAGTGGGATTACAGATTTTCCATTTAAACCAAATTGTCTTAAAATTCTATCCATTAAAAAGCTTACACGAGACATATACCCTGTATCTTCTAAAATGGAAATGAATGCAAATAGAATAGCGATTTGAGGAACAAAGATGACAATGCCTCCTAGTCCAGCTAAAATGCCGTTTACGATTAAATCGTTAAGAACTCCCTGTGGCAATGTCTTGCTAACAAAATCACACAAGAAAATAAACCCTGAGTCAATTAAGTCCATCGGGTAAGATGCCCAAGAAAATATAGCCTGAAAAATAAAAAACAACAGCCCAAAGAAAATGAGGTAACCATAAACTTTGTGCGTGATTACGTTGTCAATTTTCTTGGTAAGAAGGTAGGATTTGTCTTCCCCCTTTTTTACATAAACCGCATCTACAAGCTTCTCAATTTTAGTTATTCGAAGCATCGTTTCATCTATTGGATTGGATGACTTCTCTGTGATGAAGGAGCTTTGTTGGTACTCAAAATTACAAATGCTTTCTTTAAGGGCTTCTATTCCTTTATTTAACTTAGCATTGATGGGTACAATAGGACACTTTAATAGCTTTTCAAGTTTTTTAATGTTTATTTCATGCTTATTTTTTTGAAGCAAATCCATCATGTTGAGCACAAGAATCACTGGTTTACCTAGGTCAACAATTTGTGAAAACAATAAAAGGTTTCTTTTCAGGTTGGTAGCATCTGCAACAACAATAATAAGCTCTTGTTCACTCGTATTTTCTAAGTAGTTTTTTGTGACTCTCTCGTCTTCCGAGTTCGGATTTAAACTATATGTTCCAGGTAGATCAACTACATTAATATGGTTTTCTTTAAACTTGAAATTTCCTGATTTTTTATCCACAGTAACTCCCGGAAAGTTGCCTACTTTTTGATTTAAACCCGTTAAAGAATTAAAGAGTGTGCTCTTTCCTGTATTCGGGTTTCCGATAAGCACAATGTTCTGCTGGGTATTTTGGGTTGTAGTGGCTGCCAACTATTGGATAGGATTTATGTCAATATTTTTAGCATCATTTTTTCTCATGCAGATGTAATTTGTTCCTGAAGTAATCAGTATGGGGTCTCTTAAGGGAGCAATCCTTTCTACTTTAAGTACTCCTCCTAGAATAAAGCCCATAGCTAATAATTGAATCGCTAAACCCTCGTCATTAATTTGATTAATGATACCACTTTCATTTTCAGCGAGTTGGTCTAATGTCATAAAAGTCTTATTTAGATTAATTCTAAATAGAAGACAAATTTAGTAGAAATTTTAACTAAATTCAATGATTTTGTCAGAAACAAGAGTAAAAAAATAGGATTAGTGATTTCCAAATGTCGGGCAAGTGTTGCATTTGTTTTTTCCTGCGCGGCAAGAAACTAAAGTCATAGCAGCGAAAAAGAGAAAAATAAAAAATATAATACGATACTTCATAATGTAAAGGTAGTTAACTTCTGTAAAATATATTTACTTTTATACCGTGTTGTCAATTCTTCATCATATTGGAAAATATTTCTTACTGTTAGGTAGGGTATTTAAAAAACCGGATAATTATCAATTAATCCGAAAGCAACTTGTTCATGAAATGATGAGCTTGGGGATTGGTTCTTTAGGGTTGATTGCCATCATTTCTATGTTTATGGGAGCGGTTGTTACGCTTCAAACTGCATCTAACCTGAACAACCCTTTATTGCCCGCTTACCTTATTGGTTACGCCACTAGAGAGTCTTTTATTTTAGAAATGGCCCCTACGGTGATGTGTTTAATTTTGGCAGGAAAAATTGGCTCAAATATCGCCTCAGAAATAGGCTCGATGAGAATAACTGAACAGATTGACGCATTGGAAATCATGGGGGTAAACTCTGCTTCCTATTTAATTTTCCCCAAGATTGTAGCTGCATTATGTTTTATTCCAATTATTGTAATTTATAGTATGTTTTTGGGCGCATTAGGTGGGTTTATTGTATCCATGTACAGTAGCGGAATGACGATTGAGGATTATGTTACAGGTTTACGGTATGATTTTAAACCATTTTCTATTGTTTATGCAATGATAAAAACTGTCTTTTTTGCTTTTGTGATTACGAGTATTCCTTCATACCATGGCTATTATACAAGTGGGGGAGCATTAGAAATTGGGCGGTCAAGCACCAAATCTGTAGTTTATAGTAGTATTGTTATTTTGATTATTAATTATTTATTAACTCAGTTATTGTTGTTATGATTGAAGTTAAAAATTTAAATAAGTCATTTTCAGAGCACCAAGTGTTGAAGGACGTTTCTATTGACTTTAAGCAAGGAGAAATCAATTTGATTATTGGAGCTAGTGGCTCTGGTAAATCAGTACTAGTAAAGTGTCTTGTAGGTTTGCATGAGGTTGATAGTGGTTCGATAGAGTATAATAATAGGGATTTTACGAAAATGAACTTTAAGCAACGAAAAAATATTCGGAAAGAGATTGGAATGTTGTTTCAAGGTTCTGCCTTATTTGATTCGTTAACAGTAGAGGAGAATGTTAAATTTCCTTTAGAAATGTATAGTAAAAAAAGTAATGAAGAAATATTAGATCGAGTTAACTTTTGTTTGAAACGGGTTGATTTAGAGAATGTAAATCATTTATATCCAGCAGAACTAAGTGGTGGAATGCAAAAAAGAGTTGGTATTGCTAGAGCGATAGCTTTAAACCCAAGTTATTTATTTTGTGATGAGCCTAACTCAGGGTTGGATCCTAGAACAGGAATAGTTATCGATAATCTTATTCAAGAAATTACTCAGGAATATAACATCACAACCATTGCTGTAACCCATGATATGAACTCTGTTATGGAAACAGGAGAAAATATCAATTTTATTCATAAAGGCGAAAATTGGTGGTGTGGTAATAAAAAAGAAATCTTGAAAACGGATAATCTGGAGTTAAACGATTTTGTTTACTCTTCTAAGATTATGCAAAAATTCAGAAACCTTTAAGCGAAAGGAATCATTTCGTAAAATCATAGACAGGCTTAAATTTGTAGTAAGTGGTTCATTCATCCTCTTTTTTTTTGAATTTCTTTTCTCACCGTCTTTCTATTGATTGAAAATCCGCTTCCAATTAGTGAAGATAGCCCTTGTCTTTTATTGACCTTCCTGTTGTTGAAGATTTTCGACTGTCTAATTCTCAACCCTTTTCCTAATAAACAGCTCAACATGAGGCTTTAAAGCTAGAGCTTACTCCCTGTTAATCCTGCATTATGCATTAGGATTATAAATAGAACTATAACAAGGTTTTGGCTTAGAAAACTTCTGTTTAAAAGATTTTTGGGCAACAGAAGCTTCTTTTAGATTTATAATAATGGCTTAGATCTGAATGAGTTTGTTGAGACATTTTGCTTTAAATCATCAGAATAGAGCAACTCTAAAAACATTAAAAGTCTATTGCTTTGCATGAGGAGATTTTCCGGT
>JAWUVT010000031.1:0-18149 GCA_034112225.1 Flavobacteriales bacterium
TTCACTAAATACTTTTTTGATAAATTACATACTTATAATATTAAATATGATGTAATTGGTCAATCATATTATCCTTGGTGGCACGGTAGTTTATTAAATTTAAGGGAATGTTTAAATTTTACTGCTTTAGAATATAGGAAGGATATTGTTTTAGTAGAAACGGCATACAATTATAGTCCCGCTGAATATATCGATACACCTGCGCCCTTTCCTGAATCTCCCGAAGGGCAAAAAGAATTTTTAGAAGAGGTTCATAACATCATCTTAAATATTCCAAACAATAAAGGAAAAGGAATCTTTTGGTGGGAACCAGCTGCGCCAAACAAAGGTTTTTCTCATAGAACATTTTTTAAAGAAGATGGCAGCGTTTTACCAGTTATATATGTGTTTGATAAATATATTAGGCATTAATAATTTAAAATAAAAATGATTCTATACTTAAATAAGGTTGTCTACTTCATATTATTATTGTCTTTTCTTTTTACAAATGCGTTAATTTCTCAATCTATAGAAGTTACATTCGCAAATAACACCGTTGAAGTAAATCCATTAGTTGGCGGTAATATTACTGTAAATTATAAGTATTCAAGTGAAACTGGATCAGCGGGTAATAATATTTATATAGGATTAGAAATTCTAGACAGTAATAATTCTTTTAAAAGCACAGTAAAAGAAGTTAATTTACCCAACCAACCAGCAGGAAATGTTATTCAAAAGTCAGTTGAATTCTTTATTGGTAGCAGTAATAAATTATCAGCAGATTTACCAACAGGTCATTATTATCAAGTAAAAGCAATACTTTATAAAAGTGGTGGTTGGGTAGAGAATGCTTGGGCTGGATATTGGAATACAGCAACTTTAATATTACAAGATACCAGTGGTTTTGTTTTTAGTACAAATTCAATATCAAAAGGAGCAGATGTAAGTTGGATGACAGAAATGGAATCAAAGGGATTTGAATGGAAAGATAATTCTGGCACAACAAGAAAATTATTACCTTTACTAAAAGAATATAAATTGGATGCTGTAAGATTAAGAGTTTGGGTAGACCCTAGTGTTTCTGGAGCAAATGGCTGGTGCGATATTGATGATTTTGTTATCAAAGCAAAATTAGCTCATGCACAAAACTTAGACATAATGGTTTGTATTCATTACAGCGATTGGTGGGCAGATCCAGGAAAACAAAATAAGCCATCTGCTTGGGCTGGTTTTAATGTTGCTCAATTAGAAACTGCTGTAGCAAGCCATACTACAGATATTCTTACAGCATTAAGTGCTGAAGGAATTACGCCAAAATGGGTTCAAATTGGAAATGAAACAAATGATGGAATGCTTTGGGCAACAGGTAAAGCTTCCGCTGGAGGTTTTAGTAATTATGCAAAGTTTTTAAATGCAGGTTCAAATGCAGTAAAATCATATAATAGTGCTATTAAAACAATTTTACACATTGCAAGTGGTAATGATAACTCTTTATTTAAATGGAATATTGATGGTCTTTTAAACAATGGGTTTGTATTTAGTAAATTTGATATTATTGGTATGTCATTATATCCAGATGAAAATAATTGGCTTTCTATGGTGAATGATACTTATGATAATATGATGGCTTTAAAAGCGCGTTATAACAAAGATGTAATGATGGTTGAAGTTGGTTTTTCTAATAATAAACCTGACATTTCTCATCAATTTTTAACATATATGATAGAAAAAACAAGACAAGCAAATGGGCTAGGTGTTTTTTATTGGGAACCAATTGCTCATAACAATTGGCAATCTTATTCAAAAGGAGCTTGGGATAAAGATGGTAGTCCATCCGAAGCTATGGATGCTTTTATTGATAACAATAGCTTAAGTGTCGAAAATATTGAGATTAAAAATGATGGGTTATTTATAGTTTTTCCGAATCCAAGTATAGAAACTGTCAAAATTAAATTAGTAACTATCAATGCTACCCTCGTAGAAATTTATACTATTACAGGTAAACTCGTCAAAAAAATACCTTTTTATAAAAACAAACAATCAATAAATATTTCTAATTTTTCTAAAGGCATTTATATTTTAAAAATCAACGGAAAACATCAAAAACTTATAAAAATATAAAACTTAATGTTTCAGGTAAAAATTGGTAATAAAAATGGCGATTTCATTGAAATTTATAATAAAAAAATAGCTTTAAAAGCTGTAATAAACTTAAATGAAGGTGCAAGATTAAAAACACTAACTTTAAATAAAATACCTTTAATAACTCAAGATAAAAACTCGAACTATAAAGACTCTTATGCTTCAGCCATATTATTTCCTTTTGCAAATAGAATTAAAAACGGTAATTATAACTTTAAAAATAAATCATATCAATTAAATTGTAATGAAAGTAAAAGGAACAATGCAATTCATGGGTTAGTTTATGATAAAACTTTTGAGTTAAAAAAAATAAAAATAAAAAAGAATAGTATTTATATATCTTTAATTTATAAAGAAAAAAAGACAACAAAAGGTTTTCCTTTTAAATATAATATAAAAGCAACTTATATTTTTAGTAAGAAAAACGCCCATCTTAAAATAGATATTAAAAATAAGAGTTCAGAAAGTTTTCCATTTACTTTGGGGTGGCATCCATATTTTAATAGTTCTAATTTATATAATAGTTCGCTAGTATTTAAAGCGTTGGAAAAGATAATCTTCGATGAAAACCTTATTACTAAAAAAATAGTAAAAAACGATACACTAATGCCAGTTCAAATAAAAAAAACTCAGTTTGATGATTGTTTTATTACCCAAGATAACAAAGTCGCCTTTACAACACCAAATTATATTTTAACCTTACAGACCAATCCTTCTAATAAATATTTTCAAATTTATAACCCTAAGGATAGTAATAATATAGCTTTAGAATTTATGTCTGGTGTATCTAATAGTTTTAATAACAAGATAGGTTTACAAGAACTTAACCCTAATAAAACCTATAGTACCTCATATGTTTTAAATATAAAATCTAAATAAAAAAAAATCATTTATAATATGCAAATACTAACATTTATCGGATTTACACTTTTAGTGGCAGTCATATCGTATTTAAAAACTAGAAAAGTAGTAGACACATCTTCGGATGGTTACTTTTTAGGAGGCAGAAGTTTAACGGCAGGCGTCATTGCAGGATCTTTATTATTGACCAATTTATCTACAGAGCAAATTGTGGGATTAAATGGTGCTGCTTATGAAAGCGGTTTGTCTGTAATGGTTTGGGAAACTTTAGCGGCAGTAGCGATGATTGTGACAGCTATTTTTCTGCTGCCAAAATACTTAAAAGGAGGTTTAACGACTGTTCCTGGGTTTTTAGAAAAGCGGTTTGATGTCACGACCAAAACACTAACCTCTATTCTATTCCTTTCGGGCTATGTAATTGTTTTACTCCCTGTAATTTTGTATTCGGGGTCATTAGCAATAAGCGGCATGTTTGATGTGCCAGAATTGTTAGGAGTTACGCAAACGCAATCCATTTGGATCTGTGTTTGGGGAATAGGAATCATTGGATCTATTTATGCAGTCTTTGGAGGATTAAAAGCGGTAGCCATTTCAGATTCAATCAATGCAATTGGCTTGTTAATTGGAGGTCTTTTAATCCCTATTTTTGGATTAATAATGATTGGAGATGGCAATATTCTAGATGGGCTGTCTATTTTAACAACAGAGAATCCAGACAAGTTTAAATCTATGGGGGGTGCTACAGACCCGGTTCCATTTTACACCATCTTTACAGGTATGATGCTGGTACAGCTGTTTTATTGGGGGACAAACCAACAAATTATACAGCGAGCATTAGGAGCAAAAAATTTAAAAGAAGGCCAAAAAGGGCTGCTATTAGCATCTTTTATAAAAATTTTGGGACCAATTATAGTTGTCTTACCGGGGCTCATTGCATTTCATTTGTTTCAAGGAAATTTAGAAAGCGCAGATAGTGCCTATCCAATGTTAGTAAAAAAAGTGTTGCCTACAGCATGGGTTGGCTTTTTTGCTGCAGTATTATTTGGTGCTATTTTAAGCTCTTTTAATAGTGTTTTAAATAGTTCTGTAACCCTGTTTGGTTTAGATGTTTACAAACAACATATTAATAAAAATGCGGATGAAAAAAAGGTTGTAAAATATGGTAAAACTTTTGGGGTGATATTAGCCATTGCGGCGATGTTTATTGCACCTTTAATAGCCAATGCAGGGAGCTTATTTGTTTATCTACAAGAAATAAACGGTATCTACAGCATTCCTATTCTAACCATCATTGTAGTAGGGTATTTAACAAAACGTGTGCCTGCAATCGCTGCAAAAATAGGTTTGATTTCTGGATGTGTATTATACTGCATGAGTCAGTTTGTTATGAAACCTTATTTTTTAGAAAAAGCGCTATCAACTGCGGCTCAAAAGGGCATTACAGATGCTGCTGAATTGGCATTAATAAAAGCACAAGCCTATCCACATTTTTTAGACGTTATGGCAATTTTATTTACACTAAATATTATTATCATGTTGCTTATTGGAAAGCTAAAACCAAGAAAAGAAGCATATATTCAAGAATATACAAAACAAGTAGACATTGCCCCATGGAAATTTGTTAAACAAGTAGGAATTGCTATTTGTGTTATAGTCATTGGCGTTTATATATATTTTGCATAAATGAATAAAGAGTTAATAAAAGACGTTGAAACCAGTTTTAGTAAACATTTTCAAACAAAACCATTACTAGTTTTTTCACCAGGAAGAATTAATTTAATTGGAGAGCATACAGATTATAATGATGGTTTTGTATTTCCAGCTGCCATAAATAAAGGGATTGTATTGGCAGTTCAAAAAAGTGATTCAAAAAAAAGTCGAGTATATGCATTAAATAAAGAAGAAATGTATGAATTTGATTTGCAAAACATACAGCCTTTAGAGAATGGTGGTTGGCGAAATTATGTTTTAGGCGTAGTTGCAGAAATTCAAAAGACAGACATTTCACTTACAAATTTTAATATTTCCTTTGCGGGGAACATCCCTGGCGGTGCTGGGATGTCTTCATCAGCAGCATTAGAAAACAGTCTAGTTTTTGGCCTCAATGAAGTCTTTGACTTAGTCTTATCAAAAAACGAAATGATATTGATTTCCCAAAAAGCAGAGCATAATTTTGCAGGCGTTAAGTGCGGAATTATGGACCAGTATGCAAGTATGTTTGGTAAGAAAGGAAGTGCCTTGTTATTAGATTGTAGGGCGGTAGAATCGAAATCCTATAAAATTGATTTTAAAGATTACAAACTCCTTCTAATCAACACAAATGTGAAGCACGATTTATCAGAAAGTGCTTACAATGACCGGAGAGAAGCCTGCGAAAATGTATCTAAAAAATTAGACGTAAAAACCTTAAGAGATGCAGATGTATCAGATTTAGACACCATTAAAGATGTTATCTCTTTAGACGATTATCAAAAAGCATTATATATAATTGAAGAAAATGAACGGGTTCAATTATTTTCTAAAGCGATCAAAGAAGATAATCTAGCTGGCTTAGGACAATTACTCTATAAATCTCATCAAGGATTAACTTCACAATACAAAGTAAGCTGTAATGAACTTGATTTTTTAGTTGATTTAACAAAAGAAACTCCAATCATTTTAGGGGCTCGAATGATGGGCGGCGGATTTGGTGGTTGTACCCTTAATTTGATACATAAAAATTCTAAAAAGGAGGTCAAAAATATAATTAAAGAATACGAATTGAAATTTAAAATCAAACCATCTGTTTATTCAGTTAAACTGATCGATGGAGTTAAGATAATTAAAAAATGAAAAATAAAATATTAGTAACGGGTGGCTGTGGCTATATTGGTTCCCATACCGTTATAAAGTTAATAGAAAATAATTTTGAGGTCATAATTGCAGATGATTTATCAAACTCCACAATAAAATCGATTGATAGAATTGAAAAAATTACCAAAGTACGCCCCGCTTTTATCGATATAGATTTAAAAGAAATGTCTAAAGTAAAAGCACTATTTCAAGACTTTCAACAGATCGATGCCGTTATTCATTTTGCGGCTTATAAAGCTGTGGGAGAGTCCGTTCAGAAACCGTTAATGTATTATCAAAACAACTTATTTTCATTGATAAATATATTAACATGCCAATTAGAAGTTCCTGTTAATAATTTTATATTTTCTTCGTCGGCGACGGTTTATGGCACTCCAGAAACATTGCCTATCACAGAGCAAAATAAAACACAACGCCCATACTCACCCTATGGGAACACCAAAAAAATAGCAGAAGAAATTATTGAAGATTGTACCAAGGCATCCACAGATTTTTCTGCCATTTCATTGCGCTATTTCAACCCTATTGGCGCACACAGTTCTGGTTTAATAGGAGAATTACCCAACGGTATTCCTAACAATCTAATGCCCTACATCACGCAAACTGCTACTGGCTTAAGAGAAAAACTAATGGTCTATGGAAATGATTACCCAACAAAAGATGGAACCCCAATCCGAGATTACATTCATGTAGTAGATTTAGCAGAAGCACATCTAAGTGCCTTAAAACGATTATTAACTAAAGGACAAGACACCTCTTTTGAAATATTCAATTTAGGAACCGGAAAAGGATATTCTGTAATGGAAGTTATTGATGCTTTTGAAAAGGTTACCAACCAAAAATTGAATTATGAAATTACAGAAAGAAGAAATGGAGATGTCCCAGTCTTGTATGCTGCCACCAAATTAGCAGAAGATAAATTGAATTGGAAAGCAAGAGAAACGTTGGAAGAAATGATAAATTCTTCTTGGAATTGGGAACAAAACGTTAGTAAAGAGAATTTAAAAAACTAAACAATGGACACACTTTTTGAGAAAACACATATTAGAAAAAATATTTTAACAGGAGAAAAAGTTTTAGTATCTCCACATCGAAACAAAAGACCGTGGCAAGGCAAGGTAGAAAAAAGAGAAAAATCTATGAATATTGGCTATGATGCTGAATGTTATTTATGTGCAACGAATTCAAGAACCGGCGGACAAATAAATCCAAGTTACTCTGATACCTTTGTTTTTGAAAATGATTTTGCGGCATTGCATTCACAAGTTGGTTCTGAAGAAATTAAAAACGGATTGTTGGAAGCAACTTCCGAAAAAGGAATTTGTAAGGTCATCTGTTTTTCTCCAAATCATTCGTTAACGCTTGCAAAAATGAGTATTCTTGAAATTGTGAAAGTAATTCAAACATGGCAGCATGAATTTAAAGAACTATCAGAAAAAGACTTTATAAACTCCATACAAATATTTGAAAATAGAGGAGAGATTATGGGCTGTAGTAATCCACATCCTCATGGACAAATATGGGCGCAAGAGACGATTCCGGTTGAAATTAAAAAGAAAACAACGAACTTCTTAAACTACTATAAAAAAAAGAATACTTCTATTTTAGAAGACTATAGTAAACAAGAATTATCAGAAGATAAAAGAGTTGTTTATCAAAACGAAGACTTTCTGGTAGTAGTTCCTTTTTGGGCAGTTTGGCCTTATGAAACGATGATTATTCCAAAACAGAAAGCAAAGAATATTTTGCAAATGAATGAAAGTAAGATTATTAACTTTGCGAAAGCTATAAAAACAATTACGGCTGTTTATGACAAAGTCTTTGATACATCTTTTCCATATTCTGCAGGAATTCATCAAGCACCCACCGATCATAATAGTTATCAGGGTTGGCATTGGCATATGAGTTTTTATCCTCCTCTATTACGTTCTGCATCAGTAAAAAAATTCATGGTAGGCTATGAAATGTTTGCAATGCCACAAAGAGATACTACACCTGAACAAGCTGCCAGCATATTAAAAAACTTAATATAGGAAGTGCTTAACAACAAAGTTTAGTAAAAACTTAAAAGTTTCTGAAAGCCTTTGTTCAAGTTAGAACTCCCGTAAGTTTGTGTTACTTAAAGCTTCACAGAAATGTGAGGCATTTTTGTTGTTTAAAACTTAAATTTTATAGGGTTTTACAACAAGCTATACTGCTCTTAAAATTACTTAACACTTTTGTATATCTATGTGTTTAGTTTAAGTTAACTATAAGTTTACATCTAAACCATAGGTATATCTTCCTTCTCTAATTCAGGGAGTTCTATACCTCTAAGTAAGTTATAGTTACGTTTCTTATATTTTAAAAATAATATTAAGCCTAAAAATTCATTATAAACATAGGTAAGTAGGTTGTAAAGTGTAATCTTTAAAAAGATAAACGATAAACAGAATGCTAAAAACTACATTCAAAAATGAGTTTTAAAAGTACACTTTTTTACAGACGAAACAAATCAGTTTCGGTTGATTTTTCTTCATCATAAATTAGTAGCTATGGTTCTTCGATTCTTTAAAAGAAGCCATTTTGAAATACAAACAGTTTGATATAGTTTTTAATAGCGATATTCAACCAAAAGGCATTTTTGATGGTTTTACTTCATTTTGTGAAGATAACTATATTGCTTTTAATATTGTGTCGCCAAAAGATCAGATAATCGTTGCTAAAGATACTTTATACCTAACCCTTGATGATGCTACATTAATTACAATTGTAAAACAAGCTAAACAAAATCAATTTCAAATAGCTAAAGACATTGGCATTATTGCGTATAATGACTCTCCGTTGAAAGAAATTATTGCAGATGGAATTACTTCCATCTCTACAGACTTTTTTGAAATGGGTAAAACTTTAGCCGAGATAATACTTCTAGGTAAAAAGAGAATCGTTGAAAATAAAATTTCTGTTACACTTAGAAATTCTATATAAATGTACCGTATAAAAAAATAGCCAATAAATATATATTTCTAATTTTTCATTAATATATTTAAAAGCAAAAAAATAGCCTGAGTAGTTACTCAAGCTATTTTAATAATTGTAATTTCAGTTAAGTTTAATATACTTGCTTTTTAATATTTCAAATTTGCAAGGTTATCAAACCCTCAAAACACAGCTATTTATTCTAAAATTATTTTTTTAGTACCCGTCCCTTTTTCTGAGATTACTTGTAATATATAGATACCAGCATTAATTTGAAGGTTTTTAGTAGACATACTATGTTTGCTACTATTCTTAACTTCCTTGACATATATTACCTTGCCTTGTAAGTCTAATAATAAAACGGTAAACTTGGTACTGCCATCAGTAAAAGAGACCACTAGTTCATCTGAAGTAGGATTAGGAAATACCTCAAATTGGTTGTCTAAATTATTAGGCAATTCTTCAGCACTTAAACTTGGTTTAATTCTTAAATTGGAAGTGCTTTGAACAGTCTTTGAATTGTTACTTCTGCTTCCGCTCGAGGAACGGCCAACATAGTAGATTAGTGGAGGGCCAACATGGCCGCCGCCGAATGATGTAGTTTCAATGATATTTAGTTTGGGGTTATTAAGGTTTCCTCCTGCGCTAAACACCATAATTCCTCCTGCGCTATCTAACTCATTTGATTTCAAAGGATTTCCTTTAACATTCTTAAAGAAATTCATATTTTCCCAATTAGAACCCGTAGCATCTTTTGATGATACAATCTCAGATCCTATCCAAAAAGGTTCCCAATACACAAAGCCTATACTGTGTTTTGTGGTTAGTAGGGTATATTTTAAATTTGTTAGCCATTCCAGTTGTTTTTTTGCACTTACTTCTGCTGGCCATGAACCTCTGTGCTTTACGTCTTTGGAGTATGCATTAACTCTTTTATCACTATATTCATAGGTTTGGGGAAAAGCTGTTTCAACAATTAATACCTCTTTTTCATAGGTATTCCCTATGTGGTTGATGATATTTTTTAGTTCTGGGAGCGTTTGTTGCTGCCCATCTTCTCCATTATAGTAGCTAAGTCCTATAATATCTACATATTTCTTTTCTACAAGTTGTTTACCTAACCTATATGGCGCATTTTTATTAAGGGCTTGGTCTAACCACCACACCGCTGTTGAGGGTCCGGCTATATGCAACATCGTTTTTATAGAAGTATTGAAGGCTTTAACAGTTTTAAGCCCTGTGTTTATTATACTAGCATTTCTATTCCAATTAATTGTGTGCTTACTACGGTTCATCTCTGTTAGTAGCACTCCTATTTCATCAGCAATTTGCCCAATTTCAAGCTCCTCATATGGTTTGGTCATCATAAGATTTCCATTAATTTCATTTCCTACTTGTATGATATCAGGAAGAGCGTCTGCCTCATTTAATGTTTTTAAAACATCTTTGATGTAAGTTTTAGTTTTATGTAGTAAATAAAGTAAGGCCCAATCTACAGGAGCCGAACTAGTGCTTGGGATAAGGTTCATGTCATTAGCGCTAAGTAAATCAGTAATCTCCTTTTGCTGTTCTTTTCCTAGTAATATATAATTTTCAATATATTGTTGTTGTGTACCTTTTTTCACCGGTGTCGACCATTCTTTTGGCATTATTTGTTGTTTTGGGTCTGCCCAAGTATCAGAAAAATGCAAGTCTAAAATAACCTGAAGCCTTTTCTTTTTAGCACGTTTAATCTCATTTTTTACGCTCTGAAGATTAGAATAAGGATATTTTTGCCTTTTTTTTGTACTATTCTTGTCATATACAGGAGCTACCCACAATCGAAATCTGGCTACATTGGCTCCTGCACCTGAAAGTATCTGATACGGATCTATTGAGTTTCCGTCAAAGTTCCATTTAATTTCCTCGTTTTCCAAATTTTTAACCATAGACATGTCTGCTCCCTGTAAAAAAGTTGAACGGTGAGCTGCACTTATTGGTTTGACAATAACTACTTTAGTTTCTCTGCCCGTTCTTTGATTAACTCCAAGCTGTTCAATAGACGTGCTATCGGGATTGAATATTATTTTTCTTTGACTTATTAAATCAAGATAGAAATCATATTTAGATTTTTCTTTATCTGTAAGTTTGGGGATAACCTTTGATGCTTCTGTAGCATAATCTTTTTTGGTATGAGTCGTCAGCCCCACACCAGCAAATGCACCCTTCTGGTTATCAAATAACGCGGTCATATTATATACGGCCTTAATATTGGCCCTAGTTACATATCCTTGCCATTTGGTCTTAGATATCCATGGCAAGCGCCACTGCCATGGCTCTAGTGGTTGTTCGGGAAATGCTGTAGACAATGCTTGATCAAATTGCTCTTCATCATCATGAAACAATTTATTTTCAGTAATATCGTTGGGTAAAGCTTTCTCTGAATAATGACGAATATAATTATTAGGAAGCCATGCTAAAGAGGGGTCCTTAGATTTAATTTTAGAGCTTATATTTAAGTATCTACCAGTCCACAGAAATTCTGAGTTGTAATCGTTTTCTCGTCCAAATCGATTGGGCTTTGTGCTAGCAGGACTTGCTCTAGGGCCATCTACATATGTCCATTTACTAAAAATATTTGTTACCTCTGCTACTTTCCAGCTATCGTCTATTTTCGTAGTATTTATGCTATTGATCAATTCAATCTGAGCCTTATTCAGTGAAGAGATGTTTATAACTCCTTTATCAGTATTTTTCTTTTTATCATATTTAGTAGGCATTACTGTAATTTCAACCGACATACGCGTATTAGAGTGATCATCGGTCTCCTTGCTAAACCCACTGCCATATACCGCAGTTAAACGATATTTTCCCGGCGTATAAAAAGGATGATTTAAATTCCTGCCTTTACCAATATAATCGCCCAATTCCTTATTATCAGCAGAAGCCAAAAACCATTGAATTCTTTGCTCTAAATCGACATTGCTTAATCGCTTTGCCATAAATCTTTCAGATAAATAAAACTCATCCTGATAATGAAAGAAAGTATGCGGATCAGAATCCATAGCCGTAAAAGCTATTTTATCTCCTTTGGACAACGTGTAAGATTTATTAATAGCATCAGATGATTTGCCAGAACCAGAACTGTATTTAGCTATTTCTTTATTAGAATCTCTTAGATACCAATAGTTGCCATCTCCTTTTCCTTCATTTAAATCTAATCCTTTAAATTTCTCTGGCGAAAAATCTTTGTATTTTGCTCCTGGAGCTGATACAAATCGTAACATTATCTCTAAAAGTTCCATGCCAGCAATAGGCACCATTGTTGCACCAGGTTTCCGCTGTACATAAACGGTAATCTCATTGTATCCCCATCCTTGTATATCAAAGGGCACAGTCCATTCATCATTTGTAAGGGTTCCATCACCTTCTTTATAATATTTTGTATATTTTTTAAGAATACCCAATTCGTTCTCATGGGTGTACTCCATTACTAAAGTTTCAAGCACCTCTTTTTTTAACCCAGTAAGTCCTCTAAAAGTATAGGGCACCTGCTTTTGCCATTCAGAAGGATACTGGTCTCCTTTTATACTCCCATAAAAACCATAATCAGTTTCTTGAGGGCTCGTTATATCTACCAGAATTTTTATATCCGTTTTGTTAGCAGTTACCATTTCGAAATTTCCTGGTGCTTTAATGTTAGGATCTGGTTTATGATTCCCATTTTTATAAAATTTAACACAAGGCTTGCCATTACAGGGGGCAAGGTTATTACCTAACTCAGTAATCTTTATTTCTCTATACATTGCTTTGTCTAATATCTCATAGCCTTTATAATCCTTCTGTTCATGTGTATTTCCATCAAGATAGTTTCTATTTGATATATAGGCGCTTACCATTTTATTTATGGGATCATCTTCGTCCCCTTCAGGAAGTGTCTTCCAAACTTCTTTTTTTAATTGCAAAAAAGTTTTATCTTTGTCTTTATTATTTATATATACAATTTCATCTGTATCTAATCCTAAGATAAATTTAGATCCATCATAGTTGTTAAAACTTGGTAGATTCTCATTTTTCTTTTTCCACGCATAAAGAAACTGCATGTTATAGCCCTCACGCTGGTTATTTCTCTGTTTTGTAATAGAATCTTTATTTCCTATAGCAAATTTGTCCTGGCCCATTCTTTTAGCCTCTTTATATTTTTTTAATACTGCATTTTCACTGGTACGATTCTCAATACTACTTTTTATTTGCGATTCCATACGTCGCTGGGCTATCCAATACCATTCATATAATTGAGTATCTTTATTATAAAGTTTCCTGGGTGTTTTTTTATTATTGGGTGTGGGATGGCTTCTCACCGCTACCCCATGTACTTGGCTGTCATATCCTAGAAAAGGTTTGTATTCATTTGGGTGTATACTTGGAGTAGTAAAATATTTAGACTCTCCCGCAGCTCTTGCAATCCATATTTCTGGTATTCCCTTTATTTTAGAAGTTTTATAAAAAGTACCAAAAACTACAGAATCTCCTATTTTAAGATTAAGCTGAGGTATTTTATTCATTTCTTCTCCTACTTTATATTTACTTGTTTGTACAAGATGATCTTCACTCCCGTTCCATCTATATACCCTAACTGAAAGTGAATTTGGGGCTTTTTTCATTACAATATTATCCCCTGCCAAAAATGGCCCTTCTGGTGTAGTTTTAAGGGTTATACTTGCTGTGGTTGCTGTTAGAAAACGATACAATTTGTAAACTGAGCCGTTAAACGTTCCATATATTCCAAGATCTCGGTAATGTTTACTATGGTCATCTGGTTTACTCTTGCTCAGTAAATAATAGTATTTATGAATATTTGCGTCAGTATTATTTATAGTGAAATTAATATTTCCTTCAATTCCAGATTTCATAAAATGCCTTGGTAATATTTGTTTCTTATTAGTGAATTTATCCGCTGTTGGTAATATTTCAGTTAGTTCATCAGTTACTTTTACATTAATAGATATATTGTTATCATGAATATATTGGGAATTTTTAAACACTTGATATGGAGTCAAGTGTTTGTACAGTTCTCCCGGAATATTTACATGTTTTACATGTGTATTTTTTACTTTCATTTGAGCCACAACTGGAATAATAGGGAGCGTGTAGCACTTTTCATTTTTGTCATCAGGACATTCAAAGGAGTTAAATAAAAGGCCCTTTATTGTTTTATTCCAATTATTTATGAAATCTGTCTTCTTTATGTCATCTGTACTCACATGTATCTTTTTTTTAGGCACCTTTACTGGCATATCAGTTTTATATATTAATTGAGAAAGATTCTGAGTATCAAATTTAGTTGATGTTTGCGTATATAGACCTAAAGCAGCAACACCTCCTACTGTTACAACTCTTGCGGCCATCGAGAAAAGCGCACCCATAGCTGCACCAGATGCACCAGATGTAGCCACGGCAGCTATAGATATAACAGCAACTACAACAGTTCCTATAGCAGCATCAAATGCTGTATCCCACCAGGTACTGCTTTTTGGTCTATTATACAGGACCTTATAATCAGTACTTTTAATTTTAGTTTCACTAAAAGAATAACCATGTGCATAATATCCAGCTGCATCCCAAGGTGTTTGATGATTCACTAATTCAGGCTTTGCCTGATTTTTACAACCATATATTAAAAAATCATCGTCATAGAGATCAAAACCATAAAAAGGTGGAATAATTTTTCTTTTGTTACTTCGGCGATAAATTCTGAGTTCACTATTATAACTGTTTTCAGATTTTATAGCTTCACTATAAATTCCATAGTGCACTAATTGCTCTTCCCCTTTATAAACATTAGGATTGAGCAATAGCATTTCAGTGTCCTTTATACTTTCTTTTCCTTCTACAATAGGCGAAATAAAGGTATGTTCTCCCTCTACCCTTAAGCTGCCATCTTTCTGCCACCATAGGTCTTCTTCCCCAGTTTGCGCCGTTAAAGAGAATACAGTGGTAATAATAAACAGTATAATTAGTTTTGTTTTCATAATCTATAAGTTTAATTTCATTACTCTTTCTACTATTTATTCAATTGATTTTCTATAGCACTCAATCTATTCAACAAGGTTTGGTTTAACTTTTGTTGCGTCTCAATTTTCTTCTCTTGATCTATTGTATATAGGGTAAGTTCTTCAATTTTTAACAATAGACTTACGAACATTTCTCTAGATTTTAGGCCATTCTCTTTCACTTCTTCTCTAGACGCAATTCCTGGTAAATGTTTCTCTTTTTTAATATAACTTTCCAGATCATTTAAATCCATCAAATCGTATTCCTTATCGAATACAAAATCTGGCCAGTTATTCCAATCTGATATGAAAGAATAAGTTACGTTTTCAGTTACAATTCCTTTTTCTACCCATAGTAAGGCGTCCTTATATCCTGTCTTAGAAGGGAAAGCTTTAGGGTCCATATTTTTTCTTCCAATATGTACAGCACCTGATACTGTAAGGGCAACACTATCCATAACATGATGGGTGTTTATTGATATTTGTGCCATAGACTTGGGGTCACCTGGTTTAGAAAAATTCCCAAACAATAGAGGCTTTTCTAAATCACTCTTATTGTTTAGTACAAAAACAGAATTATCCGTTAAATAGTCAGTTCCTGAAATTGGATGAATGCTTTCTTTATCTGCATAATCAATTATTCTTATATCATCGAAGCTCTTTTTACTACCCGCTCCGTTACCAATAAAAACATGAGATGTAGTTTTAGTTTCAGTTATACCTTTACCTGCGTCTTTTCCTAATTTTACAAAACTTTGGGCAGAAGAGTTAGCAGCATATAATACTCCATTTTTTAGTAAATCTCCTGTAAAGTTTATATCTCCATCCACGTCTAACCTATGTTGAGGAAAAGATTTTCCAATAGCCAAATCTCCATTCTTATTCAAACGCATCTGAGGTAACCAACTATCATTTCCTTTGCCATTTGCCCAAAACGCCAAGGGTCCATAAGAATTAATTCCGTTCAAGTTTCCATCTTTATTAACAAGGTTTATTAATAAACCTTTCGTGTCACTCATACCTATATGAAGTCCATCATCACCGAGTTTTCCTGTTATAAATGGATGTGCAACGTAGGGCTTACCATTTTTATATAAATCTCCTGTAAAGTTTATATTTCCAACCACGTCTAACCTATGGTCAGCATATTTTTTTCCAATAGCCAAATTTCCACTCATATTCAAATGCATCTGAGGAGCCCAATCTTCATTTCCTTTGCCATTTGCCCAAAACGCCAAGGGTCCATTAGAATTAATTCTTTTCCAGTCTCCGTATTCACCAAAAAAGTTTATTAATAAACCATTATTCCATGCATCCTTAGACATATAAAGTCCATGATCACCGAGTTTTCCTGTTATAAATGGATGTGCAACGTAGGGCTTACCATTTTTAAATAAATCTCCTGTAAAGTTTATACTTCCAGCCACGTCTAACTTATGGCCAGCATCTTTTTTTCCAATAGCCAAATTTCCACTCATATTCAAAATCATCTGAGGAGAATTATCCTTAGCTCCTTTGCCATTTGCCCAAAACCCCAAGGCTCCACTAGAAATAATTCTTGTCCATTTGTCTGGTCTATACTCAAGGTCTAGTACTAAATCCTGGTTTATTCCCTCATAAAGATGATTTGATCTACCAAATTGGTAGGGCTTACCATTTTTTAATATATCTCCTGTAATGTTTATATCTCCATTCATATCAATTCTGAATTGAGGCGAATCATTCTCAGTTGCTTTGAAATCTGTCCAAAACGCCAAGGGTCCATCAACATTAAATCTTTTCCATCTTCCTTTTTGGTTTGGTGCAGTCATTAATCTCATTGTTGCATCATTGTTTTTTCCATCAAATACCTCAAATCCATGAGCATGATCATGAGTATGATGCCCTTGAGCAAAGCCTGTTAGTGTCGCAAATAAAAATACACTTAGAAAAAAAATAATTTTAGTAGCTTTCTGCTGCTTTTGGGTTTTAATAGTTTTCATTATTTGTAGGATTTTAGTGTTAATTTGGTTTTAGTTAGTGTTAATATATAGTATGTAATAAAATTAATATTTATCTAGTTAAAATTGTAGGTTATTACTCTCTTACTTTTTAACTGTTTATTTAGTGTCTGGTCGTAAACAGACGATTTTTATAATTTGCATTATTTTTGATGTCATTTTCAGTTACTTTTTATAAGGTGATGCCTTAGCATCAATCGATTAAAAATAAATGGTAAGGGCGCAAAAAGAAACATATTTAATGTTGCTATGTTTACGACCAGACACTATTTAGGAATATGAGCGTTTTGTTTGCTGAAAAATAATAACTCATTTACCAGCGTAAATTAAATTTTTATCAAGTTTTTAATTTTGTAGCTTTTATTTTAACAAAAACATAATTCATGTATAACAAAATTATAATTATCACAAATCTATGATTTTTTTTTATAAATACCAAACTAGTAGCTACTAGTTTTTTTTTATCTTTGTAAGATGCTAAAACACTAGTTTTTTTTACCTTTGTAAGATGCTAAAACACTAGTTTTTTTTTACCTTTGTAAGATGCTAAAAACAATTTATCAGAATTTAGGTCTTACTAAAACCAAAGAAATTGTAATTTCTATTGAAAAGACTATTGAGGAAAAAAAAATTAGGAAGGGCGATAAACTCCCCTCGCTTAACTATATTAAAGATTATTTCTCTGTATCAAGAGATACTGCTATAATGGCCTATAAAGAATTAATGGCAAGGGGTATTATCTATTCTGTTGTAGGCAAGGGATATTATCTTGAAAATGAAAATATTGATACCGTTAAAAAAATATTTATTCTTTTTGATGAACTAAATGCTTTTAAAGAAAGTCTATACAAGTCTTTTATAGAGCATCTTGGAAGTAATGTAGAAAAAGAGATTTACTTCCATCATTTCAACCAAAAGACCTTAAAATCTATTATTGAAAATAGTAAAGGAAAATACTCACACTATGTGATTATGCCTGCAAATCTAAAAAATGTAGGGCATTTCATAAAAGATTTAAACAATAAAAACGTCTATATTTTAGATCAAATGCACGAAGACTTAATAGAATACTCAAGTGTGTATCAAAATTTTGAAAAAGGCGTCTATTCGTGTTTGCTAGAACTAAAAGAAGCCATTTTGAAATACAAACAGTTTGATATAGTTTTTAATAGCGATATTCAACCAAAAGGCATTCTTGATGGTTTTACTTCATTTTGTGAAGATAACTATATTGCTTTTAATATTGTGTCGCCAAAAGATCAGATAATCGTTGCTAAAGATACTTTATACCTAACCCTTGATGATGCTACATTAATTACAATTG
>JAWUVT010000032.1:0-7750 GCA_034112225.1 Flavobacteriales bacterium
CCCTATTTGGGTTGTTAGAGGGGGTGAACTAATAGAAATTAAGCCAGAAAAAATGCCAATTGGTAAACACGATAATGATGCTCTACTTTTTGTTGGTGGCGAGTTTGAAACCCATAAAGGAGATGTTGTTTATACCTTAACCGATGGTTTTCAGGATCAGTTTGGAGGTGAAAAAGGCAAGAAGTTTAAGGTTAGACCTTTTAAGAATTTCTTAATCTCCATAGCGCAATTGCCAATGCAAGAGCAAAAAGAAAAATTACAACACACATTTACCTCTTGGAAAGGGGATGAAGAACAAGTTGATGATGTCTGTATTTTTGGAGTTAGGGTTTAATCCGAATGTCATTCGGAACAATGGTTTGTGATCAATTTAGTTGTCAGGCCAACCAGAGTGAAGAATCTATTGGAGATCTTCCATGTGAAAAAGATTCCTCACTTCATTTTACTGCTGGAATAAAATTTCAGTTAAAATAGCGTTCAGCATGCAATTCATTTTTTTTTATTTTAGCGCGTTATCATACGGCACAACTATTTGGTTAACAGCTTAACGGATTACAATAAAAAAGTGTGGTGTACTGGATTTACAACTCCTTTTCGGCGAAGAGCTTGCGCGTAAAAGAGATTGAGATCCTTACTCATTTACCTTCAAATGTAAATGTTATTACTTGGTTTGGTTGCTTTTTTTTAGGGATGAACCAAGCTATAGCGCAAGAGAAATGAATTAAAAGCGGGTAAAGAAATAAAAAAGCACTTTTAATTAACGATTTTAATTCAAAATGGAGATTTTTGAAGAATGAAAGCAGTGAGTTGTAAATTCACATTAAATACGGAGCAAATTAATAAGAGATGAGTAAGCTATTAATAAAAAATATAAAGGAATTAGTTCAGGTAGAAACGGAACTTAAAAGAAATGTATCTGGTGCCGATATGGCGAAATTACCATCGATTAAGGAGGCGTGGTTAGCCATCGAAGATGGCGTTATTATAGGTTTTGGAGAGATGATCGATCTTGAAATTACGGATTGGGTGGGTTTAGAAATTTTAGATGCAGACGGCAAAATGGTGTTTCCATCATTCTGCGATTCGCATACCCATTTGGTTTATGCCGCAAGTAGAGAAGAAGAGTTTGTGGATCGGATTAATGGATTGAGTTACCAAGAAATAGCCGCTAAAGGAGGAGGGATTTTAAATTCGGCAAAGAAATTACAAAACAAATCGGAAGAAGAATTGTTTCAAGATGCTTGGCAACGCTTAGCAGAAATTAAGCAAACAGGTACAGGTGCTGTAGAAATTAAAAGTGGGTACGGTTTAAGTGTGGATGGGGAACTAAAAATGCTAAGAGTAATCAAAAGATTAAAGGCCGAAAGTGACTTAACGATTAAGGCTAATTTCTTGGGTGCTCATGCCATTCCAACAGAATACAAAGAGAATAGAAATGGGTATATTGATTTGATTATCAATGAAATGATACCAGTAATTGAGCGTGAAGGTTTAGCTGATTACATTGATGTGTTTTGCGAAACCAATTACTATACTCCCGAAGAAACGGATCGCATTTTACAAGCAGGAATTGCCATTGGGTTAACTCCAAAAATTCATGTCAATCAGTTTACTTCTATTGGAGGAATACAAGCAGGAATAAAAAATAAGGCACTCTCTGTTGATCACTTAGAAGTGATGGAAGAGCAAGACATTCAAGATCTAATTCAATCGGATGTGATGCCAACCTTATTGCCTTCCTGCTCTTTCTTCTTAGGAATTCCTTATGCACCAGCACGGAGATTAATTGAGAGTGGTTTGCCTGTATGTTTGGCTACAGACTTTAATCCAGGTTCAACTCCTTCAGGAAATATGCCTTTTGTCTTGTCATTGGCTTGTATTCATTATAAAATGACACCAGAGGAAGCGGTCAATGCTGCTACGCTTAATGCTGCTTATGCAATGGGGCTACAAGATACGCACGGGAGTATTGCCGTAGGCAAAAAAGCGAACTTGTTTATTACTAAAAAGATACCTTCTGTGGCCTTTATTCCTTATTCGTTTGGAAGTAATTGCATAGAGACTGTTATCCTGAATGGTAAGATTGCCAACTAATTGTAAATATCCACGTATAGCCCCGTTAAAAGAAGAGTTATGTTGATTAGAATTCATTTTGTTCTTGCCTTATTGCTTATTGGATTTTCAAAACCTTTATTCTCTCAATTTGAATCAAGAGGAGACCAATACGACAATGCAGATGCCTTAAGTTTTTACAATGCCAGAAACTTTTACGATGCTTTGCCATTGTTTGAAAAGTTAGCAGAAAAAGAACCTTTGAATCACCAGTATTGGATGAAAATAGGGATTTGTCATTTGTATTTAAACCAAGAAACAGAAAAAGCAACAGCATATTTTAAAAAAGCATCCACCAATAACCCGAAGACAAAAAATGTTAATTATTATTTGGCAAGAGCTTACGCCCTAAATTATCAATTTGAAAAAGCGATAGAAACCTATGGTATCGCTCTGGAAATGAGTAGTACCGAAGCTTATTACAAAAAAAGAATTCCTCTTTTACTCGCCCAGTGCCATTTGGCAATAGTACTGGTTAAAGATACCTTAGCTCTTGAAATTATTAATATCGGCAAACCCATAAATTCTTCAGCCAATGAATACTGTCCGATTATCAATGCCACTGAAACACAATTGATTTATACCTATAGAGGTGAACGTAGTTTGGGCGGGAGATTAAACAGTGCGGGGCAACCACAAGAAAATGGTAGTTTTAATGAAGACCTACATTGTTCAAATTTTAAAAATAATTTATGGACAGAATCCATCTCAATAAGTGATCGAATTAACACCACTAAAGATGAAGCATGTGTGGCGATCTCTAAAGATGGAAGTCAGCTTTATTTATACAAAGATACGAAAGACGCCAAGGGAGATATTTTTGAAAGTGTAAAAAGTGAAGACGGATGGTCCGAGCCAAAGCGATTAAATTTTAATTCGAAAAGCTGGGAAGGACATGCCACTTTTTCAGCAGATGGAAATCGGGTCGTTTTTTCTAGTAATCGGCCAAATGGAATAGGAGGTAAAGATTTATATGCAGCTGATTTGTTAGCCGATGGCACTTGGGGAAATGTTAAAAACTTAGGCGCAGGAATCAATACCCAATATGATGAGGATTCCCCCTTTTTACATGCTGCGGGAGGTTTCTTGAATTTCAGTTCTAATGGACATTTATCAATGGGAGGCTATGACATCTTTGAAGCTGCTCTTCTAGGAGATTCTGCCTTTGGTACACCTAAAAACTTAGGTTACCCTATCAATACCACTTCTAACGACATCTTTTATACCGTATTGCCCAATAAAAACGCCTATTACTCTTCAGGAAGACGAGGAGGGCATGGTCAAAATGATATTTATTTAATTAATAGTAACGGAATTAATATTTCTGGAGTAGCACGCTTGTATAAAGATCCTCAATCACCTATTAGCAATTTGGTGGTCAACATTTCCAATACACAAGGCACCTTTAATTTGTCAGACACTACTGATGGTGCTGGACGGTATAACTTTTCTAAGTTACCACCTGGCGATGATTATGTTTTGCTTGTTGAAGAAGTTGATGAAACGTATATTTTAGACGCTTTTTATACCTTGGAGGGTCAGGTCTCAAAAATGGAAAAACCTTTTGATGGAAGTCAAGTGAATAATGAGGAAACGGATGTAAATGGCGAGTATAAATTGAAAATTACAAAAAAGCTCAAAGAAGCACCTCTTTTAGAGAGAGGTGCTGACGAAGATCTCCTACAGAAGGACAAAGAAGCGATTGCTTTGGAGAGAGGTTCTGATGAAGAGCGCCTAAAGAAGGCCAAAGAAGCGAGAGCTTTGGAGGTCGCTTCTGGTGTAGACCTTATGACTGAATATGGACAGAAGACTGCTCCAGGTTTAATTTACAAAGTTCAAATTGCAGCATTGTATATCGAAGCAAATTTTACTGAAGAGCTGATGACTGAATTTGGAGCGATTGAAAAGATAAAGCTAGACAATGGGTTAACAAGTTTTGCCGTAGGAAACTGTACGATGTTGTTGGAAGTAACAAAACTGTTGGGCCAATTGAAAAAAATCGGTTATGCAGATGCCTTTGTTATCGTGTTTGTAGATGGAAAAAGAACCTATTTAGAAGAGCTCATTAATAGGAATACTTTTGAAGATTAGTCCCCTCTTGTGCTTCGTTTTTTAAGTTGCGCTCTTGTTTGGAGTTTACAGGGTTCAAAAGGCATAAATAACGACCGTTAATAGAATGGTCGTTGCAGATTGGATCTTGGTGTGTGTCAGGCTTTGATAGTTGATATTTTAAGATTAAATTTAGAATTATAACTCACTAAATTACCCCTTTATTAAGAAGAACACTTTTGAAGATTAGTACCCTCTTGTGCTTCGTTTTTTAAGTTGCGCTCTTGTTTGGAGTTTACAGGGTTCAAAAGGCATAAATAACGACCGTTAATAGAATGGTCGTTGCAGATTGGATATTGGTGTGTGTCAGGCTTTGATATTTGATATTTTAAGATTAAATTTAAATTCTTAACTAACTAAATCACCCTTCACCTATGAAAAAAATATTACTGATTATTTCAGTATTTGCGGCTCTTTCTGTTTCTGGATCAAGAAACACAACTGTTCTTAAAGGTCAAAAAGCTGAAATTACAATTTCGAATAGTGAAATTGTAAGATTGAAACATTTCACAGCAGTACCTAATTATGTAAAATTTAGAGCCGGTAAAGAGTTGGCATTCGAAAAATTAGAAAGTTGGATCAAACAATTCTATACCACAGATGCAACTTATGGAATTCAATTAATTAAAAAGGAAGTTGGATCTTTGGGGATGACTCATTACCGTTATCAACAAACCATCAATAATATACCTGTTGAGCTGTCTGCATTTATTGCACATGTTAAAGACGGTAAAATTAGTGCCGTAAATGGAAATTTGTTTAGTGATTTTAATGGCGCTTCAACAGTATCTCTTTCAGAAGCTAACGCACTTAACTATGCCTTAAACGCTATTGATGCAAGCACTTACAAATGGCAAATTCAACAAGAAGAAGAGATGTTGAAATTTGAAACGAACAATCCCGAAGCAAGCTATTACCCGAAAGGAGAATTGGTATGGATGAATGATGGAGGGATTGTTGAAGCTCCAATGAGGTTAGTGTATAAGTTTAATATCTATGCCCAAAAACCATTGAGTAGAAGAGATATTTTTATTGATGCCTCAACAGGAAAAGTGGTTTGGGAGCAAAATAAAATCCATCATACAGATGTAATTGGAACTGCAACTACTATTTATAGCGGCACTCAAACAATTACTTGTGATGATGCATCAGGACCTTTTAGATTAAGTGAGTCGGGAAGAGGGAATGGAATATTTACTTACTCCAATGGAAATACCACAAATTATTCGAATGCAGATATCACCAATGGATCAGCCAACTGGACAACTCCTGATGCGGCTTTAGATGCACATTGGGGTGCAGAAGTTACTTATGATTATTTTTTAAATGTACATGGTAGAAACAGTATTGATGGAAATGGGTTTGCTTTAGTGAGTCATGTTCATCATGATGATGAATATTCGAATGCATTTTGGGATGGGTCTAGAATGACTTATGGAGATGGAGTTGGCAATAGTACACCATATACGGCGCTAGATGTTGCTGGCCATGAAATTACACATGGATTAACCTCTAACACGGCCAACTTAGTTTATCAAGACGAGTCGGGAGCTTTGAATGAATCGTTTAGTGATATCTTTGGAATTTCTATTGAATTTATCAATCGTCCCTCAGTTGCGGACTGGGTTTTAGGCGATGATTTAGGGTTTATCATTAGAAACATGGAAGACCCAAAATCAGAAGGGGATCCAAATACTTATTTTGGTGAATACTGGTCACCATTAGGAGGAGGCGATTACGGTGGAGTTCATTCCAATAGTGGGGTTCAAAATTTCTGGTTCGTATTATTAACTGATGGAGGTGTAGGGACAAATGATAATGGAGATGCATATACTGTGAATTCATTAGGCTTAACTATTGCGGGTGAAGTTGCCTTTAGAAATTTAACAACTTATTTAACACAATCCTCAGATTATTATGATGCTCGTTTTTACGCCATACAATCAGCAGTAGATTTGTATGGAGGTTGTTCTGCTGAAGTTAAGGAAGTGACAAATGCATGGTATGCCGTTGGGGTAGGATCAGAATATGTAGCTTATGCAGTTAGTGATTTTAGTGCCCTAATAGATTCTTCATGTGTGGCTCCTTTTACAGCAGACTTTAATAATTTAAGTTTAAATGGGACCTCTTTTAGTTGGAATTTTGGTGATGGAGCTACAAGTACTGATGTAAGTCCATTGCATACGTATTTAAATGAAGGGACTTATACTGTTGAGCTCACCATAGATGGAGGTGTTGCTTGTGGAGTAGATACAACTGAAAAAATAGATTATATTGTGATCGATTCGGCAATACCATGTGACACTTATTTGCCAACAAGTGGCGTTGGAACCCTTCAAACGGAATGTAGTGGAACCCTTTATGACAGTGGAGGAGCTTCTAGTAGTTATGGCGCGAATGAAGATGCTCAAATTACAATTCAGCCCAATTCTGCTTCAACGCTCAATTTAACTTTTGTATCTTTTGATATCGAGGCAGGAAATGGGAATTGTGATTATGATTACATTAATTTATATGACGGTACCTCTACCAGTTCTCCATTAATTGGGAAGTATTGTAACGATAATATTCCAACCTCAATTGTAGCCAATTCAGGAGCTGTAACACTTGTGTTTCATTCTGATGCAGGGGTTGAGAATGCTGGTTTTGAATTGGATTGGGTGTGTACCTTAGTTACACAAGCCCCAGTGGCAGAATTTACAGTTAGCGAGGATACTACTTGTACCGGAGCGGTTCTCTTTAACGATATTTCTACCAACTCACCCAGCAGTTGGTTGTGGAATTTTGGAGATGGAAATACATCTAACCTTCAAAACCCGGACTACACCTATTCAGCCAACGGAACTTACTCCGTGGAGTTAACAGCGATCAATTCAATAGGAAGCCATACGGTTATTAAAACAGATTTAATCTATGTGAATTACCCAACGAGTCCTGCTGCTGTTGGTGACTCTGTTTGCCTCAACGCTTCAGCATCTTTAACGGCTTCCGGATCAGGAATATTAAATTGGTATTCTGCAGCTACAGGAGGATCAATTCTTGCTACAGGAGGTACATTTGTAACCCCTAATTTAACAACTACGGCTACTTATTATGTAGCAGATGTTATTGAATCTTCTTTGCAAAATTTGGGAAAACCAGACGATTCAGGAGCTGGGGGGTTTTTCAATACGCAAAGTCATTTGCTTTTTGATGTTTACAAACCATTAGAGATTGTTGATGTTCAGGTATATTCCGTTACTGCGGGATTAAGAATTATAGAGTTAAGAAATAATTCAGGGGTATCCCTAGCGACTAAAATTGCTAATCTATCAAATTTAGGACAACAAACCGTTACGGTAAATTTCATGGTTGATCCTGGAACAGATTACGAATTAGGCTTGTCTTCAAATTCACCAACCATAGAATTGTTTAGAAATAATGGAGCTGTTAACTATCCTTATACTTTAGATGGAGTGGGAGAGATCACACGCAGTAGTGCTACTCAAAATAATGGGTTAGATCATTACTATTTCTTTTACGATTGGAA
>JAWUVT010000033.1:0-18062 GCA_034112225.1 Flavobacteriales bacterium
CGTTTAATATCAAAAGGAAGAACTTTTTCAACTACAGTTAAATTTCCTCTTTCGTCTGTAAACGTTTTTAAATCAAGTATATGTGCCATAATAAATTATTTTAGGTTAAGGTGAAAATGTCATTTAGTCTTTCTTTTTAAAAAAGAAAAAGCGATAAGCAGCATTAGTCACATTAATATTTTCCGGTGTTATTTCATCACTTATCAAGTCATAAGACTTTAAAAAATGGTTTTGTATTTTTTTTTCGTTTAACAACCAACAAGGGTATTTTGCTTCGTATATATTTTTAGGTACTTTTTGAATGGTAATTCGATCATCTCCTTCCAACAACATCGGAGTTCTATCAAGTATTATGTAATCAAATGCTTCGGCTACTAAACCATCAATAAACGCATAAGGTTTCTCTATATATTGAATTACTGAAGAAAGTAATAACACATTAATTTCCTTTTCCTTTAAACATTCCTTTATGGTGTAATAAAAAGACAGGCTATCGTCTTCAAATGTTTTTTTACCTTCCGTTACAAAATGCTCTTGCTCAACAATATTCCAAGTAAATGAGTCTAGCTGGCTAAACATCTTCCTGTTTTGAAAATAACTACTTCCTAATGAGCCTCCAAAGTCTAAAACGTTTAGTTTCTTATTATTATTTAAAGCAACTAAACTTAATGATGATAATAAAGGATAAGAGTAAAGTACTTTATCAAAAAGTACTGAGTCTCTTTCAAATATTGCTTCGCCACTCTTCACTTTCAACAATGATTCTTTTACTTTATCTATTATATTTTTACTATCATAACCTGTACATTTATTTTCAGCTTCCTCCCAAGAGGAATAATTACCTGTCCAACCATAAGAAAGTTTACTTATCGTTTTTAAAGCGATAGGTGGTGTCAGATTTTTTATTATTTTTTTTAGAGCAGACATCAAGATATTGTATATTTGTTAAGCTCAGCTAAAATAATGGAATTTAAAGCTTCTGCACGTTTTAAAATAGTATGATTTTCTAAGGTTCTTTTTTGTCCAGCTAAAGCGATTTTCTTTCTCTCATTCGGATTATCCAACAACCACCTTATTTTCTCAATACATTCTTCCTTATTCTTATAGGTAACAATCTCAACTCCTGGTTCAAACAACGTTTCAATATTTTCTTTCCAGTCAGTAACTAAACAAGTTCCAACACCAGTTGCTTCAAACATTCTAATGTTACCAGCACTATTTCCTGCAACTTCTCCGTGAATGTTGAAGCATATTTTAGATTTGGATAACACTTTAAACATTTCATAACCAAAAACAGGTGCTTTTGTGCTACTTAAAAGTTTAGTTGAGTAAAAATTAATTGGGGTGTCTCCAAAAGATTCATTCTCTCTTAACATGGGTATTAAAGCTATAATTTTTTTTAATCCTAGCTTTCGTAACGTAACAATAACATGATAAAAAATCTTCTTAATTACAATTTTCGACTTTTTCTCTAAATTTCCATAAAGGCTTACTTTGATTCCGGATTTGAGAATAGATTCTAAATAATCAATCCTTTCTTTATGAAAACCTGCCCCAGAAATTAAAGAACCTGTAAAGAGAAAATCAGATTCCTCATAATTATTCTTTTTTTGAATATCCTCTAAGACTGATGTTTCAAAACCATGATGCATTAAACAGGAATTTATTCCATTGTCTTTAAACTGCAACTCTAAACCTGGTGTACAAGTAAATAAAAGATCAAATAATTTTAACTTCTCTAGTGTTTTTTGTGAAGATGGAGCACAATGATGCCCTGTAAATAGTTTAATTGAAGGAACTTCTTTTAACAATTTAGATTTCCACTCTTGATCAAGTAAAGACAAATCATCTATCCAAACTACATCTGGTTTAAATGATTTTATTTGAAGAATAGCCAAATCCTTATCCGAAATATGATGGGAAACATTATTTTCTTTTTTCCATGTTTCTTGTAGAATTGGTGCATTGGTGATTATTTCAGCTGCAAAAACATCTTCTATTTTGTTAAGATTTTTAACGTATGCACTAGCCGACTCAATTGAATCTCCAACCAACTGTTTATGCTGATCATCATAACTCATTAATTGAGCATCAGGATGACGCTGATAAAAGTCATTTATATATTGAGGGTAATTAGTTGTAACCCTGATGAAACGATAACTCATTTAGTTTAAATTAAAACTATAAAAAAAAACTATTACTAGACTATAAACTTATTTTTTCTTCCCGAAGTAAAAAGAAGCCTAACAAAAAGAAAACGATTACTCCACCTGTTATAAAGCTACTCAAAAAAGGCATACTTAAAAATATAAAAATAAAACTAAAGATTACCCCAAAATAACCTTTGTTTAATTTAAAGGAATTGATAGCACCAAAAAGACATGCAAAAATTATGGAGAACAAAATCACACCAAAATACCCCAAATTCATAAAGCCATCAGAAACAATTCCATTATTCGCATAAACTGTAGGTTCATTCCAATACACCTTCGTTATAAGAAATCCTACAGGCATATCATATGGACTTTCGACAAAAAGGTTAAAAAAACTGCTCTCTGCAAAGTAATACGGATTCCCATCAAAAAACTCAAAATACCATTGAGTTAAAAGTGCCGGAATAAACAAAAATCGATTGACAAATGTACCTCCTAAAAGTGGAGACTTAAAAATAAAAGTATCTATAACTGGGATCAAAATCAACAATAACAGCATCGACATGAAAAAATTACTAATCTTAGCGATATAACTCGAACCAAAATAATAAAAAAATAATAAAAGAAAGGTATTAAAATATACAATCTTATTCCCTGATATAATAAATAAATACAATAAGGCTATAACAAGAAAAAAGACCATCCACTTTTTATTTTTTATCATAAAAAATACCAATGCAACAGGTATGATTGTTTTCACTAAAATGTGATACAAATAAGATAAATAGCCTCCCATTTTTTCAGAAAAAACTTCTCTAGTTTCATAAATATCTTTTAAAAGAAGCGTATTCAAATTGTATTCTAATTTATACACAATTATTATCGGGACAATAAAAACAAATACAGCCAATACCATTATCGAGCTCTTATACTTATTCTTAATTAACTTAATTGAAGGGAAATAAAAGTTAAGATAGGGGGTTATAAAAAAAACACTTATGAATATTACATTAGAAATATATGGAGCTATATTCCCATTACTAAAAGAGAAGAATATAGCATTAGGTATATAAAAGAAAAACAACAAGAGTAAAAAAGTAACATATAAAAACTTGCTATTCCTAAACAGGCTGTAGGAAAATACAATGAATCCTAAAAAAATCATTTTTGTCACAAAATATTTAAGCAAATTTAAATCTTGAGTGAACCCCATATATCCGAAGTTATCCGAAATAAAAAAATGGTAATAAAGCTCTAAAACAATATATATTAAAGCTAAAAAAGCAGTTAACCTTAAAAAATCTTTAGCTATTAGGATTTTAATGTTTGGCATACTATTTAACATTTTTCTCGTAGTTCCTTAAAATAGAAAAGATCATTCCTATATTTATTAAACTCATAATTACTTCAATTAAAACGTAAACTTTTAAAAAATCTTCAATCTTAAGATTTTGAAAAAACAACAAGAGGCATATCGCAAAAAAATAACCCACCTGCCAAATACTATTCTGTTTTATTTTCTCAAAAGTTATAAATACAGATGAAAAAGTTGAAGTAATAAATGTAAAGACAAAACTAAATATCAATATTTTAGAATACAGACTTGATAAAATATAATTGTCCCCAAATAATAACCCAAATAATAAATCTCCGAAGAAAAACAAACCGATTGCTTCTACAATTAGAATTCCTAAAAGCATTAAAAAAACATTAAGTACGTCCTTTTTTATACTTGACTGCGTATGCCTTCTTTCTGACATTTGCTGAAATAGCACTTGGCCTATAGTTGCTGAAATAAATATCAGTGGTATGGACAATACCATTCGTGATAAATCTAGATAACCTACAACCTCTGTAGAATAGATTTTATTAATAAATAAAAAAGGCAACAAACTCGCTGCACTGCTCAAAAGGGTTGGAATAACATTGTATTTTGGATAATCGATGTACTTTTTAAATACAAATCTCATTTTCTTTTTAGACACATAATCTAAAGAAAATCCACTCTTTTTTATTTGTACAATTCCACTAATAACATTGGAAAAATTACCTACAAAATCACCAATAAATAATCCTCCAGGGATTTTCAACAACCCCAATACCAACTGAATTCCACCTTCAAACGTTCTTCTAATTATTTTGTTTGTTGAGGATGCTTTAAAAGCCTTTTGCTTAATTAACCAATAGTTTATACTTTGATAAAAACTAAACAAGAAACTAGTGATAGGTATTAGAAAGAGAAAATTGCTAAACTTTACAGGCAAACCAATTAACCCGACTAACTCAACTTTAAAGAATAATATTAATACTAAAATGACTGAATTAAAAACAAGATTAATTACAAATGTCAGGCTTAATATATTGGCTGATTCAATATCATTTTTAGGTAAAACGATAGTGGCTTCATATCTTAATGCAGAAACTATTGTTACCATACTAAAAATACTTAAAAAGACAGCCATTGCGCCAAAATCTTCAACCGAATAGATATTCCTAAGGAAGGGATGAAGAATTAGTGGTATTGCCTGAGCGATAACAGTTCCAAAGATTAAAACTATTGTATTTTTAGTAAACTCAGATTTTAGAAACAATTTTTTTAACGGCAAAATTAGTTGAGTTTTATTCTGATTAATTATTCTTTTTAAATAAATCAACAATTACAAGTAACACCAAACCAACACATAATGAAAGAGAAGTATACCCCAAGTATGTTATTATTTTATTTCTTGAAGTATCAATTAATTTATTTTCTGGATAAACTGGAATATAGACAAGTGAATTTTTCAAAACAGCAATCTCATTCTCCAGGGTTGTTTTCTTTTCCACTAAGGATACATATGCCAAATAATTTTGAGGATTAGACTGTGACAACTCCTCTAACACTGATGCCAAATTCTCGTCATTCAAATCAACCCCAAGCAACTTAAATTGATCAATTATCAATAATAAAACTTTATTTAGTTCCTTCATCTTTACACTATATTTCAACTTAAAATAAGCTGTTGATTCAATATAATGAGATGTCAAATTCATTATATCACTAAGTTCTTGAGGAGATTTTATATCGACAAAAACTCTGAGACTAGATCTTAGTCCATCTACACTTAGTTCCTTCACGGGTGTTAGTTCTTTTATTTCACTTAGTAATTCAGGAAAAACCTTCTCTCCTTGTTGCTCATCATATACAAAATTTAAATTATTAATAAATGTATGAAGCGTCTCAATAGGCATAAGTGATGACTCAATAAAAAAGTAAGATTGATAATAATTTTCATATCTATCAGGGTTATTTTTTACTTGAAAAAGGCCAACAAATAATCCAATAGTCAAAAATATTAAGACAACCCATTTATGTTTTAATATGAAAAATGCACCTTTTTTCAAAAGAAAATAGAGGTCAATTTCTTTTATAATATCATTCATTAGAAAACTATTATTAATATACGAATACAATTATACAATTATTCTTTTACTTTCTAAGCTAGAAATTACAATCTAAAGAGGCAAGTGTTAATTAATACTCACTCATCTTTTTATAAAAAAATAATATAACCAATTCAATATTATCAATATTAAGATTTCAATTATCAATATTTCAAATTTCTGTTAACTAATTAATTGTGTCTAAATCTAAGTACGATTTAGTTTTAAGTTTCTTTTCCATCCTATTCAGGTAACTATTAAATTGGCTTAGGAAAAGAAAAAGATACCCTAAAACCAACCCCAGAACAGAAAACTTAATAGCGGAATAATTATTATCTGTTGTTTTATAAAAATTCGTAAAACCATCAACTATTTCAAAACTAGTATCTAAAGATAATTGTCGATGAATAATCATTTTCTCATTGTATAAATCTCTAATTTCATGAAATACCGAAATAGGATTTATACTATTATCATCTGACATAATAACGTTATTAGAACCTTCTGTTCTTTTATCCAAACTAACAGTATATTTTTCAATAAGTATTTTTTTTAAATCATTTAGTTTACTCATTTCATCATCAATATTGGCATCTCGTAATTTAGACACTTCTTTGTCAAAGTTAATCATTCTCTGAACAGAAGAATGGTTCATTAGATAAGCTACAAGATGTGCTTCCCAAACATCAAAATTATCAGGATCAAATGTAGTAATCGTTATCTTGTAATTATCGCTGTTAAAACTAACAACCTGATCTAGTATTTTTAGATGAGAAAGATCTAAATCCTTTTCTTTCTCTATTTTTTTTTGAAATTTCTCTAGTTCTAAAACTTCACTATTTGTTAAATTCATTTCTACAGAAATACTCCTTAAACTCTTAGACAAAACAGAATCTATCTCAAGAACACGTGATAATTCTACATATTTTTTTGCGGAACATAAATTATTTAATTTATCAATAGAGCTTTTCATCAATTCACTATTAACGTAACCAGATCTTAATGACATTGCACTCTTATAATAGCCTTGATTCATATAATTTAGAATAAAACTGAGTAATAGTCCACAAACGACTAAACTGATCAACAAAAAAATATTTTTAACAGTAATTTTTCTTAAAAAAATTAAACTAATAATAAACATAGAAAAGAGGCTTGATAACCTCTTCTTTACAGAAGTCCAAACTTCCATTAAATCTATTTCATCTTTCATCTTCTCCATTTATTTAAAATTTAAAATTATTTTCCACAACTTGAATAAACTCTGTTTTGAACCTTCATCAAAGTCTATTACATATATCTATATATGTCCGTAAATATACATTTTTTATCGACTAATGATCGTTTTTTGAGTATTAAATTAAATAATAAGTTTTTTACAACTACTTAATGAAGCTATAATTATTAGTTAATACCGCTGCAAGAATGCCTACTGAATAGCAATCAAAAAAGAGTTTCTATTAATTATATCCAAAAGAATACAAATCCCTTTTATTTATGAACTTAGAATAGGGATAGCTTTGGGAAGAGCTCTCCAACCTTATTTACAGACAATGAATGACTGAATCACGACAATGGTTCAACCGTTTATGGAATTAGATTTTGATTCTCAGAAAAGGAGTTTATTCTCTTAAATATTTTATAAATTTGTTTCTCAATTTTTTACACATTAAAAAAATATATAATGGCAAACGCATTTTTTACACCACCCGTTGCGGAGAACGAACCAGTTATGGGTTTCGCTCCAGGAAGCGCAGAAAAAGAAGAATTACAAGCAGCAGTTGCTGAATTAAAGGCCAAACAAATAGATGCTCCAATGGTTATTGGAGGAAAAGAAGTGAGAACAGGTAATTTGGTTTCTATGCACCCTCCTCATGAGCATGCTCATAATTTAGGGTCTTTTCATATGGGGGATGGTACACACGTACAACAAGCTATTGATGCTGCTTTGGCGGCTAAAGATGAATGGGCAAATACGCCTTGGCAAGATAGAGCTGCTATCTTCTTAAAATGTGCCGAGTTATTAGCTGGTCCTTTTAGACAAAAGATGAATGCTGCCACTTTACTTTGCCAAAGTAAAAATGCGAATCAAGCAGAAATTGATGCTGCATGTGAGATGATCGATTTCTTTAGATTTAACGTTCAGTACATGACTGATGTTTACTCTGATCAACCAGAATCTCCACTTGGATTATGGAATAGGTTAGAGTATAGACCTTTGGAAGGTTTTGTTTTTGCGATAACCCCATTTAACTTTACTTCTATTTGTGCGAACTTATGTGCTGCACCAGCAATGATGGGAAACGTTGTGGTATGGAAACCATCTGACACTCAAATTTACTCTGCACAAGTAATCATGGAGTTATTTAAAGCTGCGGGTTTACCAGATGGTGTAATCAACATTGTTTATGCTGATGGCCCTACTGCTGGAGATGTGGTATTTAAAAATAGAGATTTTGCAGGATTGCACTTTACAGGATCTACTGCTGTTTTCCAACATTTATGGAAAGAAATAGGAAATAACATTGGTAATTACAGATCTTACCCAAGAATTGTTGGTGAAACTGGTGGTAAAGATTTTATTATTGCTCACAAATCGGCTGTTGCAAAACAAGTTTCCACAGGAATTGTAAGAGGTTCATTTGAATTCCAAGGACAAAAATGTTCTGCTTCTTCACGAGTTTATTTACCTTCTAATCTTTCTGATGAAATTTTAGAGTATGTTAAAGCAGACGTTGCTTCTATGAAAATGGGATCACCTGAAGATTTTAGCAACTTTATAAATGCAGTTATTGATGAAAGAAGTTTTGATAAAATTGCCGGATTTATTGATTATGCCAAAGAACAGGATGATGCTGAAATTATCGCTGGTGGTGGTTATGATAAATCTGTAGGTTACTTTATTGAGCCAACAGTAATTTTAACAACTAATCCAAAATTCAGAACCATGTGTGAAGAAATTTTTGGGCCTGTTGTTACCATCTATGTTTACGATGAAGATCAATATGAGGAGACTTTAGAAATTTTAGACGACACTTCTAATTACGCGTTAACTGGAGCTGTATTTGCAAGAGAGCGTTATGCGATAATGACTGCAGCTGACAAATTAAAAAATGCTGCTGGGAATTTCTACATTAATGACAGGCCAACTGGTGCTGTTGTAGGGCAACAACCTTTTGGTGGTGCTCGTGGATCTGGAACAAATGATAAAGCGGGTTCTTACTTAAACTTAGTTAGGTGGGTTAGTCCTAGAACTTTTAAGGAAAACTTGGTTCCTGCTGAAGATTACAAATACCCATTTTTAGGGTAATACTACTTATTTAAATCAAAGCCTCAATCTTAAGATTGAGGCTTTTTTTATTCTCAATAATCTCTTAGCTTTGCAGCTCACTTAACAAAACCAATAATGAGAAAAATATTTTTACCGATAGCCGTATTTGCTGCCTTTACTATTCACTCTTGTGGTAACCAAGAAAATACTGAAGCCAATTTAGATGCAACTCCACAAAATAAGGAAGCAATTTGTTTTTATTCTTATGATGCCAATGCAGGATCTCAAGTTAGATGGACTGCTTTTAAAACTTCTGAGAAGGTTGCTGTTGGTGGCCAGTTTGATGAAGTAAATGTTACTGCAGGGGAAAAATCAACTAAGATTACTGATCTCTTACCAACAATTAAATTCAACATTCCTACTGCGAGCACCAATACGGCGAATGAAGATAGAGACAAGAAAATTGTGACGTCGTTCTTTGGAGCGATGAAGACTACCGATCTTATTCTAGGCCAGGTAAAAAGCGCTGAAGGGGATAATAAATCAGGTACATGTAATGTTTACCTCACCTTAAATAATGTTGAAAAAGAAACGGTTTTAAATTACACTGTTGAAGATGCTACAATTAAATTGACTGGAGAAATTGACCTGATAGATTTTGGTGCTGAAACGGCAGTTGCTTCTTTAAACAAAATTTGTGAAGCTTTACACACAGGTGCTGATGGCGTATCAAAAACTTGGAGTACAGTAGAATTGGCTATTGAAACTACGTTAACAAAAGAGTGTCATTAGACCGCTAAATTCTTAACGTATTTTTAAAAACCGATCTTCATTCCTGGCGCTTTTTTTAGGTCTAAAAATAGGCTGGGACATGATAAAAAAAATGGTCTTCACATTGTGAAGACCATTTTTTTTAGTTAGAATAACATTAAACGCGAACAATCCAACCGTGTGTATCTTCAATTTTACCCCGCTTAAGGTCTTGTATTAATTGCCCTATTTCTATAGATAATGCTCTAGTTTCTAACGCAGGCAATTCCATTCTATGTTCATTGTAAGTGATCGAAGAAATTGGAGCTAAGGTAGCCGCAGTACCTGTACCAAAAGCATCTTTTAATGTTCCATTTTCAATGGCTTCAACCACCTCAGCAACAGATACTTTTCTTTCTTCTACGGTAATTCCGAGTTCTCTCGCCAAGGTTAAAACACTGTCTCTAGTGATACCTGGTAAAGTGGTTTTTAAATCGGTAAAAGGAGTAATTAATTTATCTCCAATATGAAACATCACATTCATGGTTCCTGATTCTTCAATATACTTATGCTCCTTAGCATCCGTCCAAATTAACTGATTGTAGCCTTGTTCTTGTCCTAATTTAGCTGGATATAAAGCCGCAGCATAGTTTCCTGCAGCTTTGGCATAACCTACTCCACCTTCAGCAGCTCTAGTATATTCTGTTTCCACTTTTACATGAACTTCATCTTGATAGTATCCTCCAACTGGAGAGGTAAATATGATAAACTTATACGAATCAGCAGGTCTAACGCCTAAAAGTTCTTCACTCGCAAATAAGCAGGGTCTAATGTATAAAGAACATCCTTCAACTGAAGGAACCCAAGCTGCATCAACCTTAATTAATTCTTTTACTGCATCCAAAAATAATTCTTCTGGAATTTCTGGCATACATAATCTAGCTGCAGATTTATTAATTCTTCGTGCATTTTGTTCAGGTCTAAAAAGAAAAACTTCTTCCTCTTCGTTTTTGTAAGCTTTCATCCCTTCAAAAACAGACTGGCCGTAGTGAATAGCTGCACATGCAGGACTTAAAGAAATTGGTGCATAAGGAACAATTTCTAAGTTTTTCCATTCTCCATCTTTATAGTCTGCGACAAACATATGATCTGAAAATTGCTTCCCAAATTCAATATTATTAAAATCTAACTGTGCTAATTTTGATGTGATTACTCTTTCGATCTTGATGTTAGCTATTGTATTGATTGACTTTCCTTCTTCTTTTATCATTCCTTAAAATTACCAATTATTATTGTTGTAATCTTCTTTAAGACAAGTTGAAATGAATCAATTTTTAACAAAAACCCCTATACCAAAGCAATTTTATCGTTTATATGCTGTAAAACAATTTTGAATTGCTCCTCTTTTGTTAATTCTGAATTATCAATTACAAGAGCATCTTCAGCTTGAATAAGAGGATTTACTGTTCTGCTTGTATCATCATGGTCTCTGGTGTTAATATTCTCCAAAACCGTTTCATAAGCTATTGGATCTTTTTTTGCTTGCAACTCCTCAAACCTACGTTTTGCTCTAACGGTATGATTGGCTGTCATAAATATTTTCAATTCAGCCTCTGGAAATACTACAGAGCCAATATCTCTTCCATCCATTACCAATCCTTTAGCTCTTCCAAGTTCTCTCTGAATAGCTATTAACTTTTCTCTTACTTCTTTAATTTGAGCCACTTTACTAACCTGACTAGATACTTTAATTCCTCTAATTTCTTGCTCAACATTTTCGCCATCCAAAAAAGTTTCTGAAGCCCTTAAGGTTGAATTGTAGGAGAATGAAACGTTAATTTTTGGTAAAGCTTCGATCAACATCTCTTTGTCGAAATGAGTACTTGAAATAATTTTATTGCGCAATGCGTAAAGTGCAATTGATCGATACATTGCTCCAGTATCTACATAAATGTACCCTTTTTCTCTAGCGATTTCCTTCGCTAAAGTACTTTTACCACATGAAGAATAACCATCAATAGCAATAATAATTTTACTTGAATTTCGTGTTTTAGAAGTATCCATCGTATACAAAGTTTAAGCGTAAAAATTAGGCATGTTATCGTGAAGTTCGGAAAAAACTATCCTTTTTTCTTATTCTTGTCTCTTTTATCTTTTTTTTTCTTCGGAACTTTTGATCCTCTTCCTTTTTTATAATACGAGGATAAATTTGTAGAAACTGTAAAGTGATTTGATGGGCCAGCTAAGTGATACTTTGCACTGCCGTAGCTAATGTGAAACTTCTTAATTCTAAAACCTACCCCCCAACTCAACCCAATTAAACCGGGCTTTACATCATGGGCTAATTCTGCTCTTCTTCTATAGTTAAAACCAACTCTTAACATAAAGCTTTTAGAGGGTGCAAGCTCCCCTCCAAAGACAAGGTGTCTAAATCCTTCACTAAGAATACTTGTCCGATTTCTGTCTGCTTTTTCTTCATCAGACAGCGCGGTATTATTGTTTGTAATTAAGATCGAATCATTATACGACAAGTTCCAATTTTGCAACTGAATCAAATCAATTGAAAACCGAAAAGGAACATGCTTTAACTTTTTAGAGAGCCCCACTTGTATTTCAAAAGGTATTGGTTCTTTTTCTCCACCTTCTACATAAGGACTTAACTGAGCTCCAATATTTTTTAAAACTACTGCCGCAGTAAATGCTCTTTTTTGATTGTAATAAGTTCCAGAAAAATCCAATGCCAATCCTACAGAACTATAGGTATATAGCTTAGAGTATATCGGCTTTAGATTTGCACCAACGGAAAAAACAGAGTCAATTTTTTTTCCCCACCCTAAAACAAATGCATACTCGGCAGCAGAAAAGCTACCCAACTCGTTACCACTTTCATCCGTTTCTATAAAAGAGCCATAATCCAAATACCTTAGTCCAGCTGAAAAAGTTCCTGCTTTATCAAAATCTTTTACCAAGGAGAAAAAACCATGGTTGATGTCTGCAAAATAATTTAAATAGGAGAAGGTTAATAGTCCATTCATTTCTTGATTGAGTAAGGATGGATTCCCTAACGATAGTGTTGGATCATTGTCATTAACAGCAATTACACTCCCTCCTAAACTTGCTACTCGCGCAGCAACAGGAATATTTAAAAATTCATAGGTGTTAGACCCTCCAATTTGGGAATTTCCCAAAATTGAAATTAAAAATAAAAAAACGAAAACGATCTGCTTCATTACTACATGGTACAATTATAAGCTAAATTACGTATTTATTGAATAAATATTGTGCGACTCCTTTTTCAAGTTATTTATTCCCTTTATCTTACCTAAATAATTTCATTAAGCTCAACTTATTTCGGCCTTTTTTTCAGGAGTTTTTCCATTCAAAAAACTCAATAAATCGATGGGCAACAGCACCTCAACCCAAGATACATTTCTCTAAGGAGTCCTCTCACTCGATCACAACTGAGGCATTAGAAAAACTAGCGCTCCGATCAGGTCATTAATAAATTGAAGGGTATTTCACTGCATCCGCTTCATTCATGATCGTATACACGGTATCAAAAATATTTTCAACATTGGGTTTAGAAAAATAATCTCCATCAGACCCATAAGCTGCTCGGTGAGCCTTCGCAGCTAATGTTACTGGTTCTGCATCTAAATGAAAATAGCCTTTTTGTTCTACCAATATTTTATCTAAAATATAAGCGGAAGCTCCTCCAGGCACATCTTCATCAACAATTAACAACCGGTTCGTCGTTTCTAAAGATTCCGCAATCATATGATTAATATCAAATGGAAGCAATGTTTTTATATCTATTAATTCTGCAGAGATGCCTACTTCTAACAATTGTTGAACAGCCTGTTGAGCTATATTGCAAGTAGATCCATAAGAAACAATTGTAATATCGTCTCCCGAAGTTACCACTTCTGGCACACCTAAAGGAGTGGTAAACTCGCCTAAATTAGTAGGCATTTTTTCTTTCGTTCTATAGCCATTTAAAGGTTCAATGACTAATGCTGGATCATCTCCTTTCAATAAGGTATTATAAAATCCAGCGGCATCAGTCAAGTTCCTCGGCACACAAACATGCATTCCTCTTACTGCATTTATTATCATTCCCATTGGGGAACCTGAATGCCATATTCCTTCTAAACGATGTCCACGTGTTCTAATAATTAAAGGGGCTTTTTGTCCACCTTTAGTTCTGTATTGTAGTGTAGATAAATCATCACTCATTACTTGAATACAATACAATAAATAGTCTAAATATTGAATTTCAGCAATGGGTCGCAACCCTCTTAAAGCCATACCTATTCCTTGTCCTATAATTGTATTCTCTCTAATTCCAGTATCTGAGATTCTTAGCTCTCCAAATCTTTCTTGTAACCCTTCTAAACTTTGATTTACCCCTCCAATATTCCCTGTATCCTCTCCAAAGGTTAAGACTTCAGGGTATTTTTCAAAGATCTTAATAAAATTATCTCTTAAGATAATTCTTCCATCCTCCATACTGTCAGAAAGTTCAGGCTTTACTTCCGCAACTTTCATCGGGGAAGTTTCAAATTCAGAGAGCAAGGCCGTGTTATATCTCTCGTAATTTTCAGTTTCTGCAGCAGCTAACCAATTTACTAATGGCGTTTTTGCGGCTATTTTTTCTTCTCGTGTAATTCTCAACACTTTTTTAGCTGTTGAAATGATGTCTTTTCTAAGCGGCTCAACATTTCCTTTTAAAGCAAGAATTAAAGGCCTTATAAACTGTGTATTTCCACTTCCAATAGCAATACTTTCTATGAAACTTACGACTGTTTTTTGCTCCTCTTTAATCGGATCTAAATAAGCCGCCCATGCGCTTCGCTTATGAGCAGACACTTCTTTTTTAGCTTCTTTTTCTAAGGTTTCTAATTCTTCTTTTGTTGCAAATTTATTTTCAATAATCCACTCTTTAAATTTCTTAACACAACAATACTCAGTTTCCCACGCTAATCTTTCTTTTGTTTTATAGCGTTCATGAGAGCCTGATGTTGAGTGTCCTTGGGGCTGAGTAACTTCCTCCACATGAACTAATACTGGACAATGTTCTTCTCTGGCAATTTTTGTTGCTTTTTCATAGGTTTCTATTAACGCTGGGTAATCCCATGCTTTAACTTTAAAAATTTCAATTCCATTACTTCCGTTTTCTCTCTGAAACCCTTTTAATATTTCTGAAATGCTTTCTTTAGTGGTTTGATATTTTTTAGGAACAGAAATTCCCTGACCATCATCCCATACCGACATTACAATGGGAACTTGAAGCACTCCCATGGCGTTCATGGTCTCCCAAAAAGCGCCTTCAGAAGTACTCGCGTCACCAATTGTACCAAAAGCCACTTCATTCCCTTTATTAGAGAACTTCGTAAAAGAAGCTAACTCTTTATTATTTCTATATACTTTAGAGGCTTGTCCTAAGCCTAATAATCTTGCCATTTGACCTGCTGTTGGGGAAATATCAGAGGATGAATTTTTCATCTTCGTTAAATCTTTCCAGCTTCCATCTTCATTTAAACTCCGAGTACCAAAGTGTCCATTCATGGATCTTCCTGCAGAAGCGGGCTCCGCAGCTACATCGGTATGTGCATACAATTGAGCAAAAAACTGTTGAATCGTTAATTGACCAATTGCCATCATGATGGTTTGATCTCGGTAGTAACCTGATCTAAAATCTCCATCCTTAAATTGTTTGGCTAAAGCAATCTGAGGCAATTCTTTCCCATCTCCAAATATTCCAAACTTTGCTTTACCAGTAAGCACTTCTCGTCTTCCTAAGTAAGAAGTTTCTCTACTCATATAAGCCAAACGATAATCCGACAGAACTGAATCTCTAAATTTATCTTTAGATATTTTTTCCGATGTATTTTCTAATGTAGTGTTGCTCATTGCCAATTTAATTTTAGATAGGTTAAGAACTAAAAAAATGAATCTCACGTCTTAACTCTTGCGAAATTAAGCAAAAAAATAATTTTTTTGAATGCTATTTTTTACTGGAATAAAATCCTTTAAAATTGATGCCTATTTTTTTTGAAAGCCCTCTTCTTTTTTTTATCTTTGGGGATTGGATATTTATAAAAAAAATAATTTTACACATGGGAAAAGGAGATCAAAAGTCTAAAAAAGGGAAAATTTCATCGGGTTATTACGGTGTTTCAAGAAAGAAAAAAAAGACTGCAGCATTTGTTGCTACAGCAACAGCTGAAAATTCTGCTGAGAAGAAAGCTGCAGCTAAAAAATAAAAAAACAGTAAGCTGTTCATAAAAAAGCCTGAATAATTGAATTATTCAGGCTTTTTTTGCTCCAGAAATCAACACTTAGCGGCTCTATTAAACCCTTAAAACAGACTGTTTCTAACGAGCTGTTGCTCCCTGTTATAGAGTGTACTCTTTTTTTTATTTTAAGAAATTCCTACAAAGAGCGTCCTCATGACTTTCTTTCTATTTTCTAGATTTCTTGTTTTTCGAAGAATGCATGAACTCCTCATAAATCTCTAAAACCTGAGGAATAACCAATTTGGTATCGTCATTAACAATAACAAAATCAGCAAATGCTAATTTTTCGTCATCGGAGATTTGAGCCTTTATCCTACCTTTCACTTTTTCTACTGAAATAGTATCTCTCCGAAGAACACGGTCAATTCTAGTTAACTCAGGAGCTGTTACTAGAATAATTTTATCCATATTCTTATAGGCTCCACTTTCAATTAATATTGCAGCTTCCTTTATTAAAAATTTAGCAGCACTATTTTTAGCGACCCATTCCTCAAAAAGAATGGCAACTTTAGGATGAACAATGTTATTGAGTTGCGCTAAAGCTGAAGGATCGTTAAAAACAATTTCTGCCAGCTTCATCTTATCCAGTTCTCCATTTTGATAAACATTGCCAAACTCCTTTTTTATTGCATTTACTACCTCAACATCATGAGAAATGCATTTTTTGGCTTCTCTATCTGAATTAAAAACAGGAACACTTAAAGCTTGAAAAACTTTAGCTATGGTAGATTTACCAGCGCCAATACCCCCTGTTAATCCGACAATTAAAGGCGTTTTATTTTCTTTTTTTAAGGATGTACTCAACTTTTCTAGGGTTTAAAGTAAGCGATTGAATATAGATTGGATATTGCGTTAACTCTACTTTCAGTTTATGATTAAAATTGTCGTTCATCTGATGGTAATCTATCTCTGCACTAAAGGTTGCATTCGATAGTCTTGACATTTTACTTAATGGAATTAAAAATTTGACTTCCACCTCACGAGGAATTGGTTTTATTTCTAGACTATCAGGCACATTAATCGCTTTTACATTTACCATTATTGTTGTTTCTGTAAATTTTTCTACAGGAATATGCAACACTACTTTTTCGGGATGAAAGAGCAACTTACCTGCTGAGTAACCCGTGCTAAAGCCAATGCTTTGTGTCATCGTTTCTGCCAAATCATTTACAATTAATTCTGATGTATAAACTTCGGTAAGTGTATCTAAGATAGAAGCTGGTCCAGACACTGTAGTAATTGCAGGTTTAATAATCGTTTTTCCGTACTGTTGAAATTGTTTTTTAAAATTAAGCGTTGTATTGGCTATAATTTCAACTTTCTTTTCGACTCTTTTATCCAACAAAAAAAGAATAGAGTCTGGAAAAATAGCTTTGATTTCTATCTGCTCTCCCATCTGATTTTCTATTGTATTAGAAAAAGAGGTTGAAGCCAAGGTACTACTCTGAACCTCATCATTCAAGCGTTCTAAAGGCGACAAATCAACTTTCACAACTGATTTTCTTAAGCGTAATTTATAAGCCATCAAATCAAAACCAAAGCCTTTAACTCTTATGGCTAACTGTTTAGGCAATTCATTTAAGATCACCTTATTCATCGGTTGATTGACGTAACTTACCTCAAACAACACTTCTGTAGTGGAAGTTTTACTTAACGCATTTAATAACCAAAAGAAAATCGATAAACTTAAACAGAATAAAAACACGTAAAGCTTCCTATTGCTGGAAGCTTTACCTATAATTAAGCCGAATAGACCTTTTAAAATCACTCCACTATTTTTTAGCGATTTCTTCCACTGCAAATTCTTTTGCAATTGCGGCTTTATCTAACTTTAAACGATGACCACCTTCTACTTCGATAATAACCGTTTCGTCTTTTACTTCCATAATTTTTCCATGAACTCCGCCAATGGTAACCACTTTAGTTCCATTCACTAAACTCTCTTTAAATTGTTTGGCTTCCTTGGTTTTTTTCATTTGTGGTCTGATCATAAAAAAATAAAACACTAAAAAGATAGCTCCAAACATCATTATTTGAGTTATCATTCCCTGACCACCATCTGCTGTTTCAGCAGGAATTTGTAATAATATACCTAATTTATTCATCTTTAATCTATTTTTTAATTTTATATTACTCTGCTGTAGGTACTAACACACTTCCTTTTAT
>JAWUVT010000034.1:0-8873 GCA_034112225.1 Flavobacteriales bacterium
ATATTTTCTTTTATATCTACATTGATTACTACCGATCCTTTATCATAATCAATTTAATTTTTACCATTAATAGAATCTTGAGTCCGATTATTAATTAGATATAAGTCTCTATTAGCAAAAGAAATGATTAATTCTGAGAAAGTATTTTTTGATAGTTTATTCCTATTAATAACTGTATTGAAGTAATCCTTGATTTGGACATAATACTTGTTAAAAAATACTGAATTTAATGCATTAGACTCTAAGTATAAAGTGTCATCAGTTGAGTTATAATTTTTTAAATATTGTGCTATATATTTAAAGTCATATTTGTCATTGAATGGAATAAATCTAATGTCACTTTTTAATTTTTTTTTAATTTTATTTGACATTACATTTAGTGATTATATCCAACAATCGTTCATGTCGCACTCATGTGTAACAAAGCGTTATAAGCCTTTGTAAATATAACGTATTTGTGTTACACACTTATCTTGAGTAAAATGTTTTAATAAATCAGTTCTGTAGCTAATTAATGGTTGTAGGTTGTATTTCAGAATAGCTAATACAACCATAGGGTTACAGCCAGTTACAACCTACAACCTGATTATTACTTCAAAAGTTTCTTTACTGCTTGTTGACTAATCTTTAATGCATCCCAATTCCGAGCACAAAACAAAAGCATTAACATTTTAATAATCAAATTGTTGAAGCTTTTTTATTTTGTAAAATACAAACATACTACAATATAATATGTTTGTATTTTTCTTTTAATAAGTCGATATTAGTAGGTTAAGTTTTGATGATTGAGTTTTGCTACATGAATAGGGAGTGGGGCACGATTAACCTCATCAAAGAACAAGTCAATTCTAAATATAAGGGTTGGACTTTTCTGTTAGCCAAAAATATCACTTAGTTTTATCGCTACATTTTATGTGCTTGACTGTTATATTTCATAAAAATAAAAATGACTAGACATTTCTTTTTAACACTAATAATATTTTCTGCCTCAAGCCTTTTCGCTCAAGTGAAACTCACAACAATTCTGATGATTGATGAGGATGGTCTAGGTGCGATGAATATGTTGCAAGTGGATAGAGCTGAAAGTGAAAAATCATATTTTGACTACATTATTAATAAAGATGGACTAAATTCAATTGACACGATTCTTGCTCAAGACTATCAATTAATTCCTAAAGAAAATAATGACATAATTCGCTTTTACGACAAGACATTTATAATTGGAGATTTCTATTTCTTTTCTAAAAAAAATCTGAAAGTCAATTTAGATACTACTGTTTTCAAGTTAACCAATAAACATCGAGTGACCAATAAAAGTAAAGGACTTTCTGTTACTAATAATAAATCTACTATTGCAATTTTAATTACTGTCCCTAATGGATTTGAAATAACAAAAGTAAATACAACACCCTCTTCCGTTGATGTGTATCGTGAAAAAAAAGTTGTTACATTTTCTGGTGATGATGTGAAAAGAATGATCTATGAAATAGAATACAAAAAAGTAAAAGTCGATACAGTGTACTCTTTACGTGGAAAAAAAGAGATTCTCAGAAAAGAAATACCAATCGAAAAAAAAATGTATCAAATTGAAATCTGGGATGACGAAAAAGAAGATGGTGATATCATAAATGTTTATTTCAACCATAAATTGGTTATTCATGAATACAAAGTTTATAAGAAGCCATTACAAATTCCTTTAGACTTAACAAATGCTAAGAAAGAAAAGCTAGTACTCCATTTTGAAAGTGTCAGTGAAGGTGAAATAAAACCTAATACAGTCTTTTTTAGGGTTTATGGAAATGGATTAGACAGAACTATAAACTTGACAACAGACGAGGAAATAAATTCAGTCGTTGAGTTCAAAATAAATCATAAAAAATAAAAAGAAAGTACAACAATATTTTATGTTTAGTGTTTGATATTAGGTTGCAGGTTGCATTCCAGTCCCCCCCTACTGTCATTAGGATTTATCCAATTACAACCTACAACCTGATTGTTACTTTAGAAGTTTAATTACTGCTTATTGTAGTTAGTTCCATAATAGACAGGCTCTTTAACCTTGGCTTAAATGAATTTTAAAGAGCTTGAGTTAACCCAAAGAAAGGTTATCGTTAACCACAACGGATCTTATGATCGTTTTACTGGAGAAGTAAATTAAAATTTAGTATTAAATTACAGGTTATATTTGGCTTAATTTCTTTTTGAATTTGGGTTTTAAGTCTTTACATTAAACAATCTGTTTTTAATTTTCGGTGATAACTTTTTGGCACGGTAAAAGAACATCCTTTACACTTTTTAGAGCTGATTTAAACAGCATCCTACTCACTTTTTCCATAAAAAAAAAGAAAAAAACAGGTATTTATACCTATGAAATAGTGGTTTTTAGTTTCGATATTTGTAAGACTCTAGACTTGTGATATTTAAGCACTAAATACAACGGGGTATATAGGCTCAAGTCCAAAAGTTGTGGGAGTAAACATTTAGGCAAAGATTCACTAGACTGGGTAAACGTATCTAAAAAAAGTTCAATTATTTTAACCCCTATTATGTCGTGTTAAAACGAGACCAACAAGAGCATGAATCAAAAAATAAAAAGACTCAAATCAATGCTTCGTAAGAATGACTTCAAATCATCGGATTTTTTTAAAGGCAACGATTTGATAAGTCATTGAAAAGAATGGATAATAGATAATGGAGAATGGAGAATGGAGAAGCGACCCCAAAACCTAAAAAGTAACTGACCACAACATTTTACCTTGCTTTTTTTAACAATAAAATTAGTGGATCAAAACCAAGAATAAATTCACTACAAGTAGTGAGTATGTCTTCTATAAAAAACCAGTTAACTTCGTCAACATCAGCCTATTCGAATTGAACGGCAACAACTAAGGACTTTGGCAATAATTAGAAAAACAAAACAGTAAACTTATTATGGAAAAACACATTGTATTTTTTCTACACGGTGTAGGAGATCAAAAAGCAGGATGGTCAAAAGAGCATACTGATAACTTGAAAATTAAAGCGAATAAAATTATTTCTGATCAAAACCTAGAGCCTTTGTTTGAAGTAGAATATGTTGAATTGTTTTATGCGGATATTCTTGCCGAAAATACAAAGGCAATGATTGCAGGTGGAGAATCTTTAGGCGAGGTGAATGAATTTCTAAAAAAAGGATTAGAAGAACGGGAAGATCCAAATTATGAAGCAATTACTAAAGAGGAAAAAATAGCTGGAGTACTTCGCGATTACGCGTTGGATGTGCCAACTTATGCCCTTAATCCTGATTTTAGGGATGGTCTATTGGTTACCTTAGCGACACAAGTTACAGCTACGATTGCTGCCAATCCTGATGCTTGGTTTTCATTGGTCTCCCACAGTTTAGGAACAAAAGTAAGTTTCGATTTATTGCACAAACTTTATTTGGGGGAACATTTCAATGTAACTCCATCGGGAAAACCAACTTATGGATCTCCATCATTTTACTCCTATTATCAATTGGCCAGTGTAGCTTGGGTTATTGGACTTTTCGATTCAGAAAATTACAACCTAAACAATTCATATGTTAGAGCAGCAAGAACTGACCTAGAAAATGAACAAAGTGGTGTAATTTCCGATGGGTATAGAATTTTTAACAACAGTTTTGATCCTGTTGCACTTATTGGTATGGCCAACAAAATTGATGCGAAGATATACCACAGCTTAGATCAATTAAAATACATTGATAGGGCAATGATGCACGATTTGTCACTGTATATCAAAAACCCAGAAGTACACCTTAAAATGGTTGAAGATTTTTATGGTGTAAGCATAGATCCCGTTTATAAAAAACAAACAATTGATGCTTATAACACTAGTGATGAGAACTTAAAAGCTCAATTTAAAGAACTTTATGATCAATTAAAAGTGTTCATAAACGAAGACCCTGAACCTACAAGTGTACTTACATACGTTAAAAAAATTCAATCCATTAGTAAAAAAATTAAAACCATACTCGCATGAGAAATAGTTTCATTATTTTTTTTATCACTGTATTTCTATCCTGTTCGGTTTCTGCACAATTGTCAGAAACGCAAAGAATAAAACTAATAACTCAATACAATGAAATAGTAACTAAAGCTGAAACAATTGGAAATAGAGCCGATTCTGTCGATTTTGTGTGGTATGCACAATTATTAGAGCCCTATATGCATCTTGAATTTTTTCCTGATTTTTATAAAGAGGCTGATCCTGAGTTTTTTACGGATGAAAATATGGACGCCAGAAGTCAATGGATAGCAAGTTCTCAAGAGAAATTGAAGAAACTAAGGTTGCGTAAGGACATTACTATTTATGTTGAAAAAGCGGACTCACTTCATGTCTACAATCATGAACAACTAACCTCCTACCCTAAGTTTAAGTCTTATAGAAGAAAGACTAAATTAAAATGGCATTTAGAGTTTTTACCTTCGGTAGAATTGATAAAATTAGCTACTGCTGACACGATCAAGAAAAACACAGTAAATTATTTACAAAAGTTAAAATTAGTAGAAAAAAAATACCAAAATAAATATTTAAGAGGCTATAGGGATAGAAACTTACTGAGTTTTTTTGTTGATGGATACCTTGAGCATCGAAAAAGAAAAAGAATGAAAACCCGATTTGAAGAAAAGGGTTTACTTAAAGAACCTTCTCGAGGTGCCGTAATTCTTTTAGCTCCTCCACTTATTGGTGTAAGTTCTAATTCATTTACCACTATTGAAAACAATGGAACTATGGTTGGGTTGGTGCAAATTTTGGGTTATGATCGATACATTGGTCAGTCGTTTAAAAACTACTTTGGGTTCTCAATATTTCATGCTTCACCATTAAACAGTACTATGGGTTTATGGGATAGTTCTATGATTGGTTTAGAAGTACATTATAAAAACCTGTTTAACATTGGATATGGGCTTGGTTATAAAGAACAAACAATAGGTACTGAAACTGGTAGATTTGGTCAGATTTTCGTTTCAGTGGCCTTGTTTAATAAGTTCTTTAAAAAAGAGTGACACCTCTTTCTTTTACAAGGTAACGTGCTGAATACCCTCTTGGTTTTATCCTGATTTACTGCAGAAGTTTAGTGAATTAATCTGGGTACAAGCTACTCTTTATAAAAAAATAATGAGGATTAAATTGCGCCCTAAATAAAAGAAGATACGCACTCCAATTGCTGAAGTGTTCCTTGTCATTCACTATTTTATGCCTCAAAAAAATGAACGAAAAATTTTAATATTTCGTTCTGGTGTAGAATTTAATTTATCTATTCAGCATGATTTGTTATTCAACATCTCGTGAAGAAATTCAAAGGATGGATCCGTATGAGTTTAAAAATAAGATAGGAAGTGATTGAAGCATTAGAGCAGGATTATTTTATAAAAGATGACTCCAGTTCTCTCTTATAGTAAAATCTGAATATTCCTTTGCTTTTTATTATAGAAATAAAAAGAACCAAATATGCATGGACTAAAATCTCATTCTTTAGTTCTAAATATAGAACTCCACTATAATTGAAATCGCAAATAGACCAACCAAATAAGCAAAACCAATCCCCATTACATTCGAGAAAAAGTATCACATTGTAAATCTATAATTAGAAAAAAGTTAATCTAAGAAAACCGTTTAAACAAACTTAACTCATGAAAGCAACAATAACACTGCTAACATTTTTAATGTTAACCAACTTATTTCTGACAGCCCAAAATCATAAAATAGGGATAAAAGGAGGAGGTAATTTTAATAATAATGAAATGAAATTAGGTTACACAATTGGTTTAAATTATCACTATCAGTTGTTGAATAGTTTATCGGTTATTACAGGAATAGAATATGCAAATTACAAAGCGAATGGTACGATCCCGTGTTTCCCTGCTGGAGGTGCTTGCCTTGATGTCATAACACCGACTAATAATGTTTATGAATTTGCTGAAATACCTTTACTTCTATCACTAAAATTAAAGCGTAATAAAGAGTCCTCAAACTGGAATTTTGAAATTATTGGAGGATATTCTATGGGCTATATGGCTCGAGAAAAAAGGACTTATGGCGAAGGTCTTCATAATAAATTACCATCAAAATACAGCAACAAAACCTACCACTTTTTTAATGCTGGCTTTAATGTTGAAAGGAAATTATCAAAAAGCATTCATTTAACCGTTGGACCAAAATATAAAACGGCACTTCTTGAGAATAGCAAACTTCAGAATAGAAGAACATACTTAACTGTATTTAGCTTTGATTTAGGAGTTAATTATACAATAGGCAGAGCTAAATAATAGTCCCCCAAACAAGTAGAACATTCCATTTTAGTGGTTCGCAATTTTGTTTAATGAATAGTTAAAAGAAAATAGTCAACCTAAATTTATTAGCGCAACGCTTCACAATAAATTGAGTACAACTGTTCTTCTCTTTTTAAATAGTAAACACTAAATTTGTTGTTACTAAAATAAAACACAATGAATCCACTCATAGAAAAGTTCAACACCCCATATAACGCATCACCGTTTTCTAAAATAAAAAACGAGCACTATCAACCTGCTTTTATCAAGGCAATTGAATTGGCTCAACAAGAAATTGATGCTATCGTTAACAATACCGAAAGTCCAAGCTTTAGTAATACTGTTGAAGCTTTAGATTTTAGTGGGGAGTTATTAGGAAGAATTTCTAGTATATTTTATAATCTAAACCATGCTGAAACTTCTGAAGAGATACAAAAAATTGCCAAAGAGGTTTCTCCCCTATTATCAGAATTTGGAAATGATGTGGGATTAAATCAGGAATTATTTCAGAAAATAAAGGCTGTTTATGCTGTTAAAAGTGAAATCACATTAACGCCTGAACAAAGCACTTTATTAGAAAAAAACTATAAAAGCTTTATCAGAAATGGAGCGAATTTAAATGCTGCTGATAAAGAAACCTTAAGAACGATTGACAAAGAACTTTCTCAAACTTCACTAAGTTTTGGAGAAAATTTATTAGCAGCAACAAACGCTTATGAATTACACATTACCAATGCGGATGATTTAGCAGGATTGCCTGATGGCGTTATTGAAGCTGCTGCAATGACAGCCAAAGAGAAAGAGAAAAAAGGATGGATCTTTAACTTAGATTACCCGAGCTACATTCCTTTTATGACCTACGCAAAAAGTAGTGACCTCAGAAAGGAAATAAGTTTTGCTTCAGGATCAAAAACCAATAAAGGAGATGAGTTTGACAATCAAAAAAATGTATTACGAATTGTTGAGTTAAGACACCAAAGAGCAAACTTGCTAGGATATGAGAACCATTCTGCTTTTGTTTTAGAAGAACAAATGGCTACATCAGCTCAACATGTTGTCGATTTCTTGTCTAAGCTTTTAAACAAGTCGAAACCTGCTGCAAGCAAAGAACATCAGCAACTTGCTAATTTTGCAAACAAATTAGATGGCTTAGAAAATTTACAGAGTTATGATGCTGGTTATTATACAGAAAAGCTGAAGCAAGAGTTATTTGATTTAGATGATGAACAACTTAAACCCTACTTTAAATTAGACAACGTAATTAATGGCGCTTTTACAGTGGCCAATAAATTATATGATTTAAATTTTGAAGAAATCACCAACATTGATAAATATCATGAAGATGTAATTACCTATAAAGTAACCGACAAATCGAATGAATTGGTGGCTCTATTTTATGCTGATTTTCACCCAAGACCAGGAAAACAAAATGGGGCATGGATGACTTCATTTAACGATCAGTTTATTAAGGATGGTGTCAATAACCGTCCACATATTGTTAATGTATGCAACTTTACGAAGCCAACAGAAACAAAGCCTTCCTTATTAACTTTCGGAGAGGTAACTACTCTCTTTCATGAATTTGGTCATGCCTTACATGGTATGTTAGCCAATACAAACTACCCTGGGTTATCTGGAACAAATGTTTATAGAGATTTTGTAGAGCTACCTTCTCAAATGTTAGAGAATTGGTGCTATGAAAAAGAAGCCTTAGAGCTTTTTGCGTTTCATTATGAAACAGGTGAAGTCATTCCGTTGGAGTTAATTCAAAAGATTAAAGAATCTGCCAACTTTATGGAAGCTACTCGTATGCTGCGCCAAATTAGTTTTGGTATGACAGATATGGCTTGGCACTCAACAAACCCTGCAGCAATTAGTAACGTAGTAGATTTTGAACAAAAAGCCATGGGAGATACTAAAATGTATCCGTCTATTGAAGGGACTTGTTTTAGTACAGGGTTCTCACACATTTTTGATGGAGGATACTCTTCAGGCTACTACTCTTACAAATGGGCAGAAGTTTTAGATGCCGATGCCTTTGAATACTTCGCTAAAAATGGAATTTTCAATAAGGAGGTTGCTACTAAGTTTAAAGAGCATATTCTGTCTAAAGGAGGTTCTGAACACCCAATGGAATTGTACAAAAAATTTAGAGGTCAAGAACCGGATAACGATGCGTTATTAAGAAGAGCTGGACTTTTAGAGGAATTAGGAGTTAGGAGTTAGGAGTTAAAAATAAAAAAAAATATTTTCACTTGCTACTTCTTACTTGCTACTTCTTACTTGCTACTTTTTCACTTTCAAACTAACTGTTACCTCAATCGATCTGCAGAACGCACTAATTGATCATCTTTTTTGATAAAGTGAACGGCTAAATAAGCACAGATTAAAGACAAAACAGGAAGTATCGCTCCAAAATTAAAAGCAACAATTATCTCTTCTGGATGAGTTCCCATTAAAGATTTTACGGTATCACTATACATTACAATTGCAGCAATTTGAAAAGCAATGAGTAAGATCGTCAGCTTTCCTATTTTTATTTGTAGGGAACTATTTTTTTACAATAGCAAATTGGACAAT
>JAWUVT010000035.1:0-10441 GCA_034112225.1 Flavobacteriales bacterium
GGAAATTCTTTATCCATTTATTAAAAGTTCGTACATCTATACCGTAAGCTTTAGCTAATTGTGTTTTTGACATAGGTTTTACGCAGTATTTTGATTTTCTCATGGGAAATAGTTTCGTTATTAGGAGTCAAAACAATTGACCTTTTAAAAGAGGCAGAAATGATTGATTATGTCGATAATATTGAGGCTATTGTTATTCAGGAAAGAACCGCAACCGCCACGTATGAAAAAAAAACAGCACGAAAAATAGATGGACAATTAAAAAAAATAGAGAAGTATACTCGAAAGATTAAAAAGAGAATTGATGAAATTGAAGGATTTGAGAAAAAATAGAGCGTTGATTAATTCTCAATAGGTGATCATCCTTTTTAGGATTTACTCATAAAAGAATACTAAACATTAACCATTTAGTATTCATCGTCTTACGTTTCACATGTTTTGTTTAGATACTTTAAAAGACTAAGGAACTAAAAATAGAACCGTTTTATACTGCTGAAAATTCAATAAATTACAACAGACTAAAGCTCCTAAACTTCTTTAATAATAGAAGCACGAATGCTGGTGCAGACTCTTTTAATTTAAAATTAACCGCTTTAGCGCTAATCTAAGAGGTGTTACAGAACTTAAATTTCCCCTTTTCAGGTGCTGTAAATTAGTTGCTTAGTTCCTGAGAAATGAATGTGATTCAAAAGTCACTACAACTAGCGACTATGCAAATATAATTAAGCAGTTATTTTTGTCGCTAATGTAGGGTTCACAATGATGTGAGGAAACAGAACTAATCAAAAATAAATATGACACGAAATGAAGTTTATCAAGAGATAAAAAATCGGATAGCAGATGAAAGTAATATTTGGTTACTTGTTAGTATGCTAAGTCTAGATAGAATTAAAGAGGTATTAATTGAGTTTGACAAAGTTCAGACGAGTGAAGACAACGATAAGCGATATAGATCAACAACCTTAATTAACCAGAATATTAAAACAAAATTATTTGATCTAGGTGGGCTGATAGGTGTTACACTAAATATCTCAGCATGTGAAATAAGTGTAGCTGCAATTGAGGATCTTGGACATCGCGGCAAAGAGCCTGGATTGGCTGAAAAAGAGCTTACTAAATTTACCGAGAAGATGGTTATTGTAACGGATTCTCGTTTAGGTGTTAAACGAACGGATTACTATAAATATGATATTTTTGAAGAAAGACATATGCCTTCGCCAGAAAATTTAGATAACCTGAAAAAAATAATATGCAAAAGGTACTATTATACCAATACCACTAAGTATGGTAATAAAAATATAAATTCGTTGACTTATCAGAATGATATATATTCTATAAATAGAGCCCCTAAGATACAAAGGCATAATGAGGTTATGCTCAAGCAAAAAGGTCGTACCAATCCCGTAGATGGTTTTATCTTAAACCTTAATCCTAAGTACGTGGGTGATTTATTTCATCTAAAAGAAGAGATTGTTGAGTTGCTAAACAGTTACAATAAACCCTTACATGTGTACATTCTGGATGAAAAATTGGATTCCTATATTAAATCTTATCCATCTGTAGATGCTATAGTCGCTTTACACAAGTCTGATTTCCTTAATGAATTTGGTTTTGACATAGATCAACAAGATGAAAAGGGAAAAACAGCTTTGCACTATGCTGTTTTAAACAAAGATTTGGAACTAGTTAAGTATTTATTGTCTATAAATGCGAATATATCCATACAAGATAACATGAATAAGACCCCGATGGCGTTCAATACCGAGACAATAGAACTTATGCAAAGTGCAGAGGATTATTTTACGCCAACAGAAGAAAGTATACATGAACAGATCCAGACCCTTTTAGCGAAAGCTTCTGGTAGTATAGTGTCGTAAGCGATTTTTTCTTCTCACCTAAAAGGAAGGTTACTGAGTGTCAATTGTCACTAATTACAACTTTCTTTCCTGGGCCATTAGGAGACAAAAAAACCTAAAGGAAATGAAAATGTTTTAGTTTTCGCTTCAGCTGAAACATGAATGTTTCAGTTGGATGACTTTTGTTAAAGTGGACAGAGGCGATTCTTTATCTTACTGCTTGAAACTATTATGGACATTGTGTTAGGAGGGATGAGTGTTACTTTATAAATGTCACTTTATCTATTAGGAAGTAATCATGAATGCTTGGATCGATAGAAATTACTTCTGCGGACTCTTTATTAGTGACTAAGACAAAATCATGGTCTTTAAAAAAAGAAGCGTCAAAATATTCATGAATATTAGTATTGAACAAGTACAGTTGACCGATTTGTGGTTTAGCTATCCAATTCTCATTCAGATTGTATTTTTTTAACAGATAATTACATGTTGTCGCGAAAAAAGAAGCATAACCAACACAATGTGCTGTATTGCTAGATACAAGATTGTTTGGGTCTTTGTGATTCTTCCCAGAAGTAAATGCTAAATGATTGGAGGTAATTGAAAGAGTAAGTTGGACAATTTCAGGAACTTCATATTCGGTTTCTTTATCAATGTTTTTTTCAATTAATTCAATTAGTTTAGAATCAGTTGCCCAGTAGTTGGTTCTTTCTCCTCTAGATTTGTAAGAAAATAACTCTCTGAATAAAAAACCACGAGACAGAAATAGGACCGTAATGAATACAAAAAAAATGAGCAGCAGTTTCTTCATTTTAATTGAATATGAATGTGGTCATCATGCCTTACGGCTCTACAGCCTTGATACCTAACTCTACTGTCAGTTAACTTCATTCGGTTCTTAAGATGTGGTTCTATAAATAGCTTGCCTAAGTTCTTTTGCTTGAGCAGTTGATTTACTAATGTCTTAGTTCCTTTTTCTGATAAAACCAACTCGCTATTGATACTTCCAAATGTTAAGTATTTAGGGTAATCATACTGGAAGTACCCATTGGACTTACATTCATTTACCTGGTCGTATTCACCGTTTTTAGGCTCGGAAAATGCACCATATCCACTAATGGATTTCTTCTTATTTGTTATTTCTCCTTCTGAGGTTTGATAGACTAAACTTATATCAATCTTCTTTCCATCATTGTGACTAAGGTGGGGGAGTAGAGGGAATTTATTGATAAATGGGAAATTTGCATCCAAGTATCGTATCTCAATATCTGATTCTATTTTTGTTAAACCATATGAAACTGATTTTAAGAGGGTATTCATTTCTGGTCTAACATAATTCCTATTAAGGATAACGGTTAAATAATTAGTAGGACTCATGTTGTGGTTGTGATGTACCTTTTCTCTTCCAAATATTGGAGCAACAAAAGGAATTATTAAGAAAGTAAAAACAAAATAAAGCGAACAGAAAATAACGGGTAGTTTACACTTAAATGGTTGGTTCCATTTCTTATTAATGAGTACTGATAATAAATAAATTAGGCCTCCAACTTGGGTTGTGATTGTAAGGAAAAGGAAGGTCCCAAAATGTTTTATGAAATTGAATACTCTTTTCATTTTCTTAAATCTTATTTATTCTGGGTTGTAACCACCAAATTCCGATTCCGATAGCATAGGAAAAAAATAAGAGTGCCTCCAACAAACATTTCCTGTATTTAGCTTTTCTTCCTAATTCTATTGATTCTAGTGACATGGGCAGGTGGTAGAAGAGAAATATTAATCCAAACAGAATTAAAGTAAATGCTTAGAAAGAGGTAAAACAACGAAGTCAGTCCAATGTTACTTAATAAGATCCAATCTCTAAGTTTTATTTTTTTCCAATATGAATGACAAAGACAACTGTATGTTGCGTTTAATACAATTTTTTAAGCGCACTAAAGTAATGAAATTTTTTAGCTGTTTCAGTGGGGTGACTATAATTAAAATTGACAGAAGTGATTTTTTTTAGATTACTTTTTGACACCATTTTATTATTTCCGTTCATAAAAAAAACAAAGTTCATATTTTTGGTTTGATATTTGATTACGAGTAGCTCCTTACAATAACTTTTATAATAGAACGTTCTATTTTTACATTTTAATTGAATACATTAACTATGCTCATTAAATCTTGTTTAAAAAATGTATTGGTTTTAACATTTGTGTTCTCTTCTTTTTTACTTTTTTCACATCATAATTTTGTTATTACTGATAATAAAATAGAAATGAATAGTGTTGATATTCTTAATACTATTCATTTAAATTTAAGCGGAAGATCTTTAACAACTTTACCAGAGAACCTCCAAGAATTTACGAACCTCAGAATTATAGATTTAAGTAATAATAAACTGCTCAACATTGATGGAATTAACGAGATAAAAGCTATAGAAGCAATTAATATAAGTGGAAACGAATTTTTGGATCATAAAGCAGTATTCAAAGAATTGGTGTCTATGAATTCTTTAAAGCGCATTCAATTAAATAAAACAGGGTTAGCGTATTTTCCAAGAAGTATATTTGAATTGAAGCAACTAGAGTGGCTTGATTTATCAGAGAATGAAATAACGGTATTTCCTTATGAGATCAAGAAATTAACTAAATTAAACTATCTAGATTTAAGTAAAAACAACATCAAGTCAATTAAACAAGGGTTGAAAAGTCTAAAGAGTCTTAGATATTTAGATCTATCAGATAATAATATTTTAAATCAAAAGAGTTTATTATTACAACTCAGTGTATTAAATCTGGATAAATTGAAATTAGATTTTAATTTTAGGTTAGATAAGGTTCAGCAACCAATAAACGTAAGAACACTAGAAATAACTAATGTGTCATTTAATGAGAATGAACATTTAATGGCTTCGTTTAATAATTTGGAAGCATTGTCAATTACATCAAATGAGAATGTCATTGATTATCAAAAAATAATTGACATACTTAGTAAAACAACTCAATTAAATAAATTGACAATTAAGGATGACCAGTTAATTAAACTACCAACAAACATAAGCCAGCTTAAATCTTTAAAAAAAATTGAAATAGAAGGCGTAAATTATAATGGATTTCCTATTTCAATAGGTAAAGTTGAGAAATTAAATGAAATATCGATTATAGGTTCCGACAATATAGAAATTGCATCATTACTATTAAGATTACAGCAAGTAGCTCATTTAGAGGTCTTAGAATTAAAGAATTGTAACCTTAATACTATTGATAAAAAGATTGCACGACTGAAGTCATTGACAGCGCTAAACTTATCAGGAAATAAAATAGCAGAATTGCCTATTGAAATTGCGAATATGAAGCACTTAGAAAAATGTAATTTTAATAATAACCCAATAATCATTGAAGATCTTAATCAAATTATAGAAAAGAATAGGAAATGTGAGTTCATTTATTCCAACACACAACGAAAAATTGACTTAGTTGTAAAGCCACCAATTAAAAATATAGATATAGCCTACGAAAGATTCAATGTAAATGCCTCAGTAGGAAGTGTTGTTTATTCATCTGCGGGGAGCAATATTGTGATTCCAGAAAATGCCTTTAAAGATAAAAGTGGAAATATAGTTACGGGGAATGTACAGCTAGAATATAGAGAATTTAATGACCCTATAGATATGGTTTTTAGTGGTATCCCTATGTCATTTGATAAAGGCGGAGAGATTTATAATTTTTCGTCAGCAGGAATGATGGAATTTAATGCCTATCAAAATAACGAGCCTTTACAACCTAACCTTGAGCGTAAAATAACAGTTAATCTTAAAAGCCCATCTGCCAGTAAAGGGTATGATTTGTTTTATTTAAGTGCAGAAGAAAAGGGGTGGGTTAATATAGGTAAAGATTCTATTAGTGATGCTCCTGTAGCTTCTATTGATACAACAGTAATAATAGATGGTGAACTAGCTGATTTTGATTTAGAAGAACCCGACTACCCTAAATTCCCATTCACAAAAGAGTACATTAATTTTGAAGTAGATCAAGTAATGGATAGTAAAATGTACTTATTGAAAGTTACTCCTTATCATTTTACAAGAGGAAGTAGGTATAGCAGTAGAGACACTACAAATAAAAAATTCTCGGAATTAAAGACTTTAAGTAGAACGAAGTGGAGGGTAGATTTTAATAAAAATCAAATAAGCAGAGCTGATTTAGATAGTATTTCAGATCTAATTAAGGAGTATACTTATCAAGTTCGTAGGAGGGAAAATGAGGTTAGGAATAGCATTAATGGTGCGTATGATGTTGAAGTGGGTATGAATTTGATTGAGGATACTTGGTTGGAACCTAACTTACTAAAAGATAATTTTAATATGTGTTTGTTAATAGGGGGCGATACCCTTAAAATACCCGTTTTGCCTAAAAGGATGCATAGCAGACCTGAGGTACTACAAAAACAACTTAAAAAGCTATACTCAAGATACAAACGTGCTTTGAACCAAAGAAAAGAAGATTGGAGGGCCATAGATGTTAGGTATGATGAATACCTTGCTAATTATGATGGAATGATGTCTGAATATCAGGAGGAAAAAAGAATTTATCGAAAAAAGAAATCTGAGTTTTATACAGCCGAGTTAACTAAAATAGGAACTTTTTCTGCAACCGAAGATAATGTGTTTCGATCATTTCAAATGACCAATTTTGGCTTTTTTAATTGTGACATTATTAATAGAATGGAACAACCAGAAGATCTTTTAGCGGAGTTTGTTGATATTGATTTTAAAGGGGTTGACATTTCAACAGTTTATATTTTAGATAAAGATAATAATGGAGTAACTACGTATGAAGGAAAATCAGATAAGGCATTTGATGCTGCTCATGAAATTAGTTTAATAGCCATACTACCTAATGATAAAATAGGCGTTATTTCTTCTAAAAATTTTAATAAAGAGTTAATGAAAGATGCTGCATCCAAAGCGATATTAACTGTTTTCGACATGAAAAAAACTTCTGTATTGGACTTAAGATTAAGTGCTGATTTTTTCTAAACTAAATGCGTAATTTATTATTTTTTTTGATACTTATTCTAACATCATCAACTGTTTATAGTCAAAAAAAACTATTGATGCAATTGGATGCTAACTGGGAGTATGTTAATCCTTATATGGATCAATATACCGTAGATAGTTTTTTTAGTTCAGGAATAGGTGAGCAAGAAATAGATCCTTACGCCCTAAATCAAGAGCTACTGTCTTCAGCTATCTTTTTTAATTTAAATAAATGGAGAGTAGGAAAAAAAAGAGAAATATATAAGTACAATAATAAATTAGATGGTATTGCTCTTACGTATATTAACTATTATAGAAAATATAGATTTGCGAGTGGTTCTGTGAACTATTCAAGATTGAAGAAAACCTTAAGAAAAGTGCCTAAATTTATCCCGTTAGATTTTACTTTTATAGAAGGGGGAGTGTGTGCTCCCTTCTTAATGGATTATAAAAGAGGATCATTTTTCTACGATAGAAAAATTGAGGCGTCAAAATACAACCTTTATTATGGGGTAAAAAAAGATGCGAAAGACTCTTTATACGTTCCTAAGCCCATAAAGAAAGCAACTTATAATCAGGTAGCAAAATCAGTCGTAAAAGAATGGCAAAAAGGAAAGACGAACACACTAATAAGATCCAAAGCTTATGAATTGATGAGTATTAGAGTTCAACAACTTCCTAAACACAAATACAAAAAGAAAATACCTGTTACTAAAGTTATTTTCCTATTAGGAGCATATAGGAATAAATTCCTTTTTGAATTGGAATAAGTTTCTCCTTCTTGGTTGAAATATTTAAAGTGGAATTTCTTTTATTGATATCCTCTTAAGTGCTTCACTAACATCAGAGGCTTGCTCGATTACCATAAAGTGACCACCGCCTTCAATTTCAACTACTCTATCTTTGTCTTTGAGTGGGAGCATTTTGTCATTGGTTCCATGAATTCTAATCAAGTTACTTGGGGCAATTATTTCTTCATTGCTCAATAATCTTCTAACAGCCCACTTCAAGAAATCTAAGTCTGTATCTTCAAATATCTCTTTCAGCAATAGTTTGTTCTCTTTCTTCTTAATCCCAAATAACCAGTAAGCTAAACTCATTGGAGGCTTCATCCAAGATGGTGGAATAATTTTGTGTAATCCTATAGAACCAATAACTCTAAACATTAAGGGTAGATGTTTTTTGTTTGTAATTGAGGAGAGAAGAATCACTTTCTCTGGCTTAAGGAATTTAGCGATTTCGCATGCTACAAGTCCACCAAATGATAATCCTATTAGTATGAAAGGTTCTTTTGAATTAATCTGCTCGGCCAATCTAATGCAATAGGAGGAAAGAGATTCATTTTTTGTTGATTTTAGCCAATCAATATGGATTAACTCTTGATTTAATGACAAGAGTTTAAAGGCACGTTTATCAGCACCCAATCCGCTAATGCAGTATATATTCATAGTTATTGGACTTTTTCAAAACAATTCTCACAAAGGTTCAATTCAACTTCATCAATTGTTTTAATTGTTTCGGCTGCATCTCTCATAAAGCAATGTTGATTTTCGCAATGGGGAAGTCCAAGATTGTGACCAAGTTCATGAAGAGCTACCTTCTTTACTCTGTCAATGTATTTCGCTTGGTTTGGATGTTTAAGCCTTTTAATGGAAACTATACAACTTGTCCCAGGGCGATAACCCAATCCAAATATTCCCCAATCGGTGTACTTCGATTCTGGACTTTTTATATTCCCGTTTTCATCGTATTTCGTTATACAAACATCCTTAGTTGTCAACCCCATAATGTGATTAATAGAATCAGCTTTGGTTAGCTTTAAGAATCTTATGATAGAATCTGCTCTGTATCTAGGCGACTTAAAACCTGTATAAAACTCTTTAGGAATTTCAATATCATTATAAATCACAGTATTAAAGTGATAGTAATCCTCAATAGATTGTCTGATTGTGTCTTTTAGGTCGTTTGGAAACCCACTTAATGATTGTATGGCTATTGTTTTAGATTCATTTGTATTTGAACATCCAGGTACAACAATCAAAATGGTTAATATGATAAGGAGTCTTTTCATTTTATTAAAAACTCCAATTATGAATACCGTAAAATTTATCCTCATAGTGCTCTAAACTTTCTTGCCAATAAAAGCTGTCTGGTTCGTTGGTATACATATAATCAAAAAGTCCGTCAGAGTGTCCAAAGCAATGCATAATTCCATCATTATAGTATGAAACATATTTGTATCCTAGGTTGAAATTTCCATTTGCATTTGAAAACCTATGACAATCTAGTTTTTGTACCTTTTTAACGACAACTTCAAAATCACTTCGATTCCAACCGTAATACTTTAGTAATTCGTTGATTCGGTCATCTTTGTAGTGTCCATAAAAGTTGACTTTCCAATTATGATTGCAAACTATTGTAGTATCGCTTACAACAACTTCAAGACAATTGCTATCATTGAATTGAAAAAGTTGTTTGGAGTTTGAATTAATACGATAAACACTATCTATGAATAAATCAATATAGTCAATTGATAAGTCTTGAAAAGAAATGGTCAAAGTGTCTTTTGCATAAATGTCAAAAGCAATCGGTTGTGCATCTTTTATTAGGGGAACAAATTCATGAAAATCAACTTTGTGTACTTCGAAATGTTCTTTTAAATCCTCTTCAGTGGATAGGCATTCTAAAGAAAAACTTATTCTACGTCCTTCAAAAAACAAGAGTATACAAACAAGGGTTAGTATAATTCCAATTGATATTTTTTTCTTTTTAGTCAATTTATTTTTTTAATGATTCCCTTTGTATGTGTTTTTTTAGAGGTTTGTGCATTCATGATTTCTTGATCCTTAATTACAGGGAACCAAATTACAAAAGTTAAAATATCCAGATGCATATATTAAATTTAGTAAAGTTTAGATGTGCAGTAGTCAGTAATTATTTTTAGATAAAACATCCTACTCTCCAAATCGGATTTTTTTTACCCTTTGTATGGGGAGTCTGAACTAAAGCTTAAGCAGTTTGTTTGCATGAATCAGTTTGGAGGAGATGTGGAGGTCTTCTCTCCAACGAAATTTCTAACTGGAAAATTTAAGTTGAACCCACTTTAGTTAAAGTTGATAGAGGTGATTCATGGTCAATAATTACGAAAGCAGTCTTCGCTTTTATGCTCCACTTTTTGTTGTAATTCAACTATTTATTTTTAAAAAAAGGCTTAGAGCTCTTTTTAGGTTCCTCTCAATGTTCATTTTTAAACAAGTACTTTTGATTGCAAGGTTACCTTTTTTATTTTTCGACATTCAAAGGAAAAAAAGCTTATGAAAGATTTAGAAATTATCAAACACATCCAAAGAGGAGATCGAGAGGTTGGGCTTAAAATTCTATACAAAGAATTTCCTAAAGTGAAAATAAAGATTCTATCTACAGGAGGAACCAAAGAAATTGCTCAAGAAATATTTAATGACAGTCTCCTTTTGTTCGTCGAAAAAGTTGAGCAGCCAGGTTTTGAGTTGACATCTAAACTAACCACTTATTTATTTGGAATAGCTCGTTTGTTATGGATGAA
>JAWUVT010000036.1:0-16140 GCA_034112225.1 Flavobacteriales bacterium
CATTGGCGATGTTGGTTGCTTTCCAAACGAACTTGTTAACTCCAGTATTTAAAACCGTATTGTTTAGTTGAACAACATTATTTCCAATTAAATCAGTAACAAAAACTTGGGTTAAAGCAGCTGCAGTTATGTTGAGCTCTATCGTTACATTGTTTTTAACAGGGTTAGGGTACACCTTAAATTCTGAAACTGTTTGTTGTTCCATTGAAACATTTGTTACAACAGGGGGAGCCTCAGTATTAATAGAAAAACCTCCATTTTTCAAGACAATTCCACTAGAGCCAAGAGAATCACAATAAGTGCTTGAACATCCATTGCCATCGTCAACAGTTAGACAAAGGTAATAAGGTCCATTACCTCCATAAAAGTGAACAGGAATAGCTAATATAGAGGTATTCCCATCTCCAAAACCAAAAAAAAACACACTGTAGAAGGCCATGCATTGCCGGTGAAATTAAAAAAGGGATGCTGCTTCGAAAGAACTTCTCAATCCCAAGCGCTTATTTTCTCATAAATCTCTTGGTGAAAATCTATCAATTCTTGGTCTGGATTAAAGTTGTAATTACCCCATACTACTTTATTAATAGAAGTTTTTCCAATTCGAACATCGATGTAAAATGTTCTATTGCCAGGTTCGTTCATTTCTATTCCTTCTAAACTTAGGGATTCCAATTTTTCTAAAAAGTAGTTTAAATCAACGTTGCTTAATTCCTTAAAAAAAACTTCTCTATCGTAGTTAAAATCATATTTGTGCACTTTTCCATTTTCACTTAAAATGAATTCGGTATAGTTTCCGTTAAAACCTCCGCCCTGTCCAATGGCATATCTTTTTCCCACAGGAGGAGTATCGGCTTTGATTTGCTCGGGAGATTTGCATCCAGCAAAAAAAAGGCCGATTAAAATAATGTAAAAAGTATTTTTCATGGTATTGTTCAAAATTATTTCAGGCACATCCTGTGGAAATTCTTTTTTTGATGCATCTAAGTAATAAAAGTAGCTAAAATCAGTTTATAAAACAGCCTCCCCCATTTAAGACCCTCATAAAAAAAATAGGAGAGGAATTAATTCCCAGATGAAGCGCTAATGCATGAAGCGATAGTGTTTTTTCACAAGGGACCTAAAACATAAAAAATATGAACCATTTCACCAAAAAGAATCAAAAATTAGAAAAAAGAAGAGGCATTCATTTTCAAATAGGGTTTATTATCGCTGGAGGGCTAACTCTTGTCGCTTTTGAATGGACAACCCCAGTAAATCCTTACACGCTCCCGGAAACCAGTGTTATTTATGAAGAAGAGTGGGAAATGCCTCCAATTCTTCCTGAAAAGGAAATCGAAAAACCTGAAGTTAAATTTACGGAGGCGCCTAAAAAACCTGCAATAATTCTGATTGTTAAAGAATTACCCGAACCAACACCTGAAGTTCTTCTTAAACCAACAATACAGCTTACGTTTGATCCAAATCAATGGGAGCCAGAGGTTGAACCAATTCTTCCGCCAGAGGTATTTTTAGTGGTAGAAAAAATGCCAGAATTTGTTGGAGGAGAGAAGGCTAGGTTAAGTTTTTTAAAAAATAATTTAAAATACCCAAGCCGTGATATGTCCGCAAAGATACAAGGGACGGTGTACATAAATTTTGTTGTCAATAAAAAAGGAGAAATTAAGAAGGTTAATATTTTAAGAGGAGTAAGCCCAACTATTGATGCAGAAGCAATAAGGGTTGTAAAAGCAATGCCGAAATGGATACCAGGAAAACAAAGAGGAAAGGCGGTAAACGTGAGTTATAATTTTCGAATTAAGTTTAAAATTGCTGGATAATTAAAAAGCCGAGTTGAAAAACTCGGCTTTTTAATTGGGTAATAGTTGGAGGATTTCTTATAAACTCTTTGTTCTACCACCATCAACAGGAACGTTAATTCCGTTTATGTAGCTTGCTGCAGGAGACGCTAAAAATGCAACTGCATTGGCAATTTCTTCTGGTTGAGCAATTCTTTTCATTGGAACCTGATCTGCCATTCCTTGTTTAATGGCATCAACATCACCACCAGTTTTATTGGCTTTGGTTTCGATAATAGATTTTAAACGAACAGTATCGGTAGCTCCAGGCAAAACGTTATTTACCGTAATCCCAAACTCACCTAATTCGTTGGCTAATGTTTTCGCCCAACTCGCAACGGCACCTCTAATGGTATTAGAAACACCTAAACCATTTAATGGCTGCTTAACAGATGTAGAAATAATGTTGATGATTCTTCCATAACCACTGGTTTTCATTCCTGGGACAACTGCTTGCATTAAAATGTGGTTACAAATTAAATGGTTAGAAAAAGTATCAATAAACTCGTCTGTTTTGGCATCTTCAATTAATCCTCCAGCAGGGCCACCGGTATTATTAATTAAGATGTTAACCTCAAGATTGTTAAAATCAATAAAGTTTTCTACGTGTAATTTTAATTGTGGAGGAGTGCTAAAATCGGCAATGATGTAATTATGATCTTGACCTTTAGATGTATCTAATTCGCTTTTTACTGCTGCTAATTTTTGCTCATTTCTGGCTACTAATATGATGTTCGCTCCTAACATCGCCAATTCTACTGCAATTGCTTTTCCTATTCCTTGTGTACTGCCACAAACGATGGCATTCTTTCCTGTTAAATCTAAATTCATAACTGTCTATTTTAAGAAAAGCAAAGGTAACTTATTTTACTAATAATCTAAAGCCGTTTCCACGAACATTAATAATATCAAAGAAAGAGTCTTCTTTTAGGCATTTCGAAAGGACAATAAAAAAGAGCATACTTGATGTACTAAGTAATTAGTTGTTGTGCATTTTATTAAGAAAAACAGTTCCATCGTCTATTCTTAAACTATTTTATACGCTAAATTTAGTCGTTCAACTTTAATTAAAGGCCAGAAAGAGCATGTTTCAACAGCTATGGATGTTGGTTCGTTAAGCGTATCAGATGTTTTTCATTTTGAGTCTTTTATTATGTAGTTTCTTCCTACTTTTAGACAAACAAAAAAACGCAAGCTTATGTCAGTAATGATGCCATTTAATTTTACGCAATGGATTGAGGATAATAAAGATAAATTAAAGCCCCCAATTGCGAATAAAAACATGTACCCCTTAGGTAAAGATTTTATTGTGATGGTTGTTGGAGGACCTAATGCGCGTAAGGATTACCATTTTAATGAAACCGAGGAGCTCTTTTATCAAATTAAGGGAGATATTCAGGTAACCATTCAGCAAGATGGTAAAGCGGTAAAAGTGCCCATAAAAGAAGGTGAAATGTTTTTATTGCCAGCAAACATTCCTCACTCCCCAAATCGGGATGAAGGATCTATTGGTTTAGTGATAGAAAGAGTAAGAAAAGGTACTGATTTTAAGGATGGGTTGCTTTGGTTTTGTGACAATTGCAATCACAAACTGTTTGAAGAACGATTTACCCTTAACGATATTGAAAAAGACTTTTTGGATGTTTTTAAGAAGTTCTTTAATTCAGAAGCACATAGAACGTGCGGTAAGTGTGGAACAATAATGGAAACAGACAATAAGTTTACAACAAAAAAATAAAATATTTAGATAAATGAAACCCCAAACCTCATCACTTATCACTCCACACGCAAAGAGAATTAACGGTCACGGACATATCTTGCCAGAGCCCAATCAGATTCCAAAATTCATGAAGGACAAGAAGTTGTTTTGGATTGATGAGGATAAAAAGTTCATGCGCCAAGGAGATTGGTCGAGGCCAATTACAGATCCAAGTTTTTTTTTAAAAGACAAGTTAATTTGGATGGAAAAGTATAAGATCGATCACGGTGTTATGCTTAATCTTTCACAAATTTATTGTAACGGATGGAAAAAACAAGATGCCAAAGATGCCATTCAATGGCAAAATGATTTTAACGCCTCTGTACAGCATGGTAACCCAGATAAATTTACTAGCGGGTTTGTTGTGCAGCCTTTGTACATGGATGATGCATTAGCGGAAATAGAACGGTGTGTAACACAGCTCGGATTAAAATTACTCTGTTTGCCTACCCATTTTTTAAATGCCGACAGCGAATGGATGTCCATTGCAGATAAATCAGTTTTTCCGATTTATGAAATGGCCAACAAATACAATCTCGCTGTTGAGATTCATCCTTACGATGGAGAAAAAATAGTGAATTTAAAGGATCAATATTGGCGTTTTCATTTGGTTTGGATGATGGCACAATCTGCGGATACCTTACATTTATATACTTTAAACGATATTCCAAATAAATTCCCCAACATTAGAACTTGTTTTGCGCATGGGTGTATGCTAGGAATTGCAAATTATGGAAGGAGATTACAAGGTTTTGATGGCAGACCAGATTTATTCGAAGATGTTGAAAACCCAAGAGCCTCTTTAGGGCATAAGAACCTCTTTTTTGATTCGTTAGTACACGATTCTTATACCTTAGAATTGCTAAAAAGAAGAGTTGGTGTTTCTCAAATAGTAGCAGGATTAGACGACCCTTATCCATTAGGAGAAATGGAAGGTGTTGGAAATTCATTTCCAGGAAGAGTAATTGATTTCGCTGTTGAGGTAGCTATTTTAACACCGCGTGAAGCCAATGAAATTTGGAGAGATAACGTGTTGAGGTGGCTTGGATAAAACCGTTATGCTCAGCTTGACGGAAAATCTATATGCTCTTTTTCTAATTTTTATCTATGTTAAAAAAAATAATTTTTAGTTTAATTTTTAGTAGTGTCCTTCCTCATTTAAGCGCTCAAAGCCCTATTGATACAACTTATAGCGAAAGCTTTAAACCTGGAAGACTCGCATTAGTCGCTGGTGGTGGTGCAGCATTTTACGGAGGAATGCTCACTGGTTTAGCTACCGTTTGGTATCAAGACAATAGTTGGATTGGGTTTCATGTTAAAAATGATAATGGAGGCTGGATTCAGATTGATAAATACGGGCATGCTTATACTACCTATGCTATGGGAAAGTTGGGGATGAATGCAATGCGATGGACTGGTGTTAAACGTAAAAAGGCAATTTGGTACGGAGGTGCTTACGGCTTTTTGTTTATGACCTCTATAGAGTTGTTAGATGCTAATTATGCCGAATGGGGGTTTTCCCCCATGGATATGGTTGCCAATGCTGCTGGAAGTATGTTGTTAATTGCCCAAGAATTGGCGTTTAAAAAGCAAGTATTAAGCTATAAGTTTTCTTATCACCATACAGCCTTGGCACAGCAAAGACCCAATCTATTGGGAGATACCGACTTATCAAGGGTGGTCGCAGATTATAACGGGCAAACCTTTTGGTTGTCGTTAAACTTAAGGTCTGTATTTAAGCAGCAAGAGTTTTTACCAAAATGGTTAAATATTGCGGGAGGTTATGGAGCTTATGGGTTACTTTCGGCAGAGACCAACCCTAGGATTTATCAAAATGGAGAAATGCTGCCTCCTGTAGAGCGATACCGTAGCTATTATTTGTCCTTAGATTTAGACTTAGATAAAATTGAAACACGGTCTAAGTTTTTAAAGTCAACATTTTTCTTTTTAAACCTGTTGAAATTCCCCTTACCTACATTAGAGTTCAATACACTCGGAGAAAGGAAGTTTCATGCCTTTTTCTTTTAGTCCTTAAAAAGCTAGCATACCGATTGGAAGCCGATTTTTTACCGGTCAGAATAGAGGTATCCGATCACTTTAACCCGGATTAGAATAAACCCTGAAATAAATTTAGGGTGAAATCCTCTAAATTAAAAAGAGAATTAAATCTCCTTCTGGTAAGAAACTACATCTAAAGCCTTTCCAAATTTCACCCCTATTTTTTTAAGGTGACCGACTTTAAAATAGTTGTCATTTTCGAATAAAGAAATACTAGCTGCGTTATCTGAAGTAATCACCGCAATAAGGTTATTGATATCGTTTTCTATCGCCACTTTTTCTAAGTAAGCTAAGGTCTTTTTCCCGATTCCTTTTCTGCTCGATGCTGAAGTTAAATACAAGGTAATTTCTGCAGATCGATCATAAGCCTCTTTATACCGAAACTGGGAAAGGTAACAAAAACCGCAAACCGCATTGTCCAATAGAATAACAAAAGATTGGTACTTAGGATGCCCAACAGAAAGCATGTTTCCCAACTCTTCTTGAGTTACCGCTTCTAAATGAAAAGTAGCCGTTGAATTTAAGACATACCAGTTGTAAATGGCTAAGACCTGATTGATATTTTCTTGGGTTACGCGTTGAAAACGAAGGTTCATCGCTGAATTTTTCTGATTATTCATCAAGCAAAAATACTTTCAATCTCTGCTAAAGCTTCAAAAACAGCGGCACTGTGATCTTGAGTAACCAATTTCATTCGATGTTCTTTAAAGTGAGAAATCCCTTTAAAATAATTGCCGTAATGCCTTCTCATCTCTACAACACCTAAAGTATCGCCTTTCCATTTAACCGACATTTCTAAATGCCTTCTGGCAACGGTTATTCTATCTTTAATGGTTGGCGGAGCTAAATGTTCACCTGTAGCCATAAAGTGCTTTATTTCATTAAAAATCCAAGGATAACCAATACTTGCCCTTCCTATCATTACCCCATCAACACCGTACTTATCTTTTACTTCAACTACTCTTTCTGGAGTGGTAACATCCCCATTTCCGAAAATAGGAATGTGCATGCGAGGGTTGTTTTTAACATCCCCAATCAATGACCAATCGGCCTCGCCTTTATACATTTGCTTCCGAGTTCTTCCATGTATAGAAAGCCCTTGAATTCCAACGTCTTGTAAACGTTCAGCAACTTCAACAATATATTTAGTTTCTTCGTTCCAACCTAAACGTGTTTTTACCGTTACGGGAAGATTGGTAGATTTTACGATTGCAGCAGTCATGGCCACCATCTTAGGAATGTCTTGTAATATTCCAGCACCAGCACCTTTTCCTGCCACTTTCTTTACTGGACAACCATAGTTAATGTCAATAACATCTGGATTTGCCGCTGCAGTAAGTGCTGTAGCCTGCTCCATGGATTCAATGTTGTTGCCAAAAATTTGAATGCCTACAGGACGTTCATATTCAAAAATATCTAGTTTTTGAACACTTTTAACCGCATCTCTAATTAATCCCTCGGAAGAGATAAACTCTGTATACATTAAATCTGCCCCGTTTTCTTTACACAATGCTCTAAAAGGAGGATCGCTTACGTCTTCCATTGGAGCAAGTAATAGCGGAAATTCGCCTAATTCTATGTCGCCTATTTTTACCATCTTTGTGGTACAAAATTACTATAAATATGATTTCTAAAGCAGAATTAAATAAAAGTCCTTTTTTACAGCTCATTTTATTGCTGTGTTTGTGTCTTATCTCTCTAGTCATTTTCTCAGTAATTGGTGGGCTTTTGGCGGCAACTGTCTATGGATTTAACCCTACAGAAATAAATAATTTAGGGGATCCTAAAATGATTAAAGGCATGAAATTACTTCAATTGTTTAGTGCTTTAGGGTTATTTATTGTTCCGCCACTAGTTTATGGCCTATTTACAGCAAAGAATCCGATTGAAAATTTAGGATTAAGCAAAGTTAATGCGCCATTCAATTATTTGTTAGTTCTCGTTTTAATGGTGGTGCTCACCCCATTTTTATCTTGGGTAATCGAATTGAATGCCAACATGATTTTTCCTGAATTTCTAAGTGGTATTGAAGCATGGATGCGATCAAGCGAAAGCAAAGCAGAACTCTTAACTAAAGCATTTTTAACTTTTGACGGCATTGGAAGTTTGATTTTGGTGATGGTGATTGTGGCCATTGTTCCGGCTATTGGAGAAGAATTATTATTTAGAGGAGTTTTACAAAAGCTAATGATCCGTTGGACCAAGAACCCACATGTAGGGATTTGGATTGCTGCATTTTTATTTAGCGCTTTACACTTGCAGTTTTTTGGCTTTTTTCCACGCCTGCTATTGGGGGCTTTATTTGGCTATCTCTTTTTATGGACAAACTCTTTATGGGTGCCAATTTTAGGTCATTTTATTAATAATGGAACGGTGGTGATGGCGAGTTATTTTTATCCAGAACTGATCAATGATGCTGATTTCACCCTTTTTGGAGCAGAAAATGCCAATTGGATCACCACCTTCTTTAGTTTGTTTTTGGCTACTGCGCTCTTGTTTTTAATCTGGAAGCTTAATCGGAAGAACAAAACGAACAAACCTCATTACGGACTTGATCGGGAATCACAGTCAAGCAAAATGTAATTAATTGGACGCTGCTGAATCAAGTTTAAGAGGAGGTGTATCAAACCAAAATCTTTTGTAACTTTGTTCTTATTAAAATTGCTGCTGTTGTAGCGAAAAAAATAGATAAAATGAGCACTATATTATTAGGATTTATCGGGCCATGGCAAATAGGATTAATTGTCGCCATTGTATTATTATTATTTGGAGGTAAAAAAATACCTCAATTAATGAAAGGATTAGGTTCAGGAATCAAAGAATTTAAAGAAGGGATTAAAGAAGGAGAAGCCCCTGTTAAAGCTGATGATAAAGAATCAGAAAAAGTGAGTTAAAAACTCTTTTTTAAGGAAGTCATCTCTCTGTTTTAAGAAAGTATAATTGATAAAATTATACTTTCTTGCGTTATGCTATTTTGCCACTGTCGAAAAATAGGAGAACAACAATCCTCCCCAAAAACACATTTATACCAATGATGAAGTTCCCATTAATCGCCCTCTTATTTTTATCCATTTCATTAAATTCTTTTGCTCAGGAATCGGACACCACTATTGCGGAAACGCTCCTTGAAGACGATCCCGTTTTAGCTGCAATTGATAGCATGATGGCATCTGGTTATTTCGAAAGTTTAGGTTTCAATGATAACCCAGAGGAATTGAATACAAACGGTTATGCTGTAGATTCGATTCCCGTATTTGACAGTTTAACGTATGCCAAGCGCTTTGAAGTGCTCAATGCGAATTCTCCGTTTAGCCTTGTTTATAACGGTTATATCCAAGGATATATTAACCTATACGCCAAAAGAAGAAGAAAAACAACCGCAAAAATGTTAGGACTGGCTCCAGTTTATTTCCCAATATTTGAAGAGAATTTGGATAAATACAATATGCCTTTAGAGTTAAAATATTTACCGATAATAGAATCTGCCTTAAATCCAAAAGCAAAATCAAGAGTTGGAGCAGGAGGTTTGTGGCAATTTATGTATCGTACTGGAAAAATGTTTGATTTAGAAGTCACCTCTTATTATGATGAAAGAAGTGATGTCTATAAATCTACAGATGCTGCTTGTCAATACTTAAAGTCCTTACACAAAATGTATGCCGATTGGAACATGGCTTTAGCAGCCTATAATTGTGGTCCAGGAAACGTAAACAAAGCAATTAGAAGGTCTGGAGGAAAGAGAACCTATTGGGGGATAAGAAATTATTTACCAAGGGAAACAAGAGGCTATGTGCCTGCATTTATCGCTGTGAACTATGTTATGGCTTACGCTTCAGAACATAACATCTATCCAAAAGTTCCTGATGTGTCTTGTTTTAAAGTAGATACCGTTAGCCTTTCTGACCATCTCTCTTTTGCACAAATTTCTGAGGCCCTAGATTTGCCAATCGAATACATTGAGTTTTTAAACCCAACCTATAAGCAAAACTTTATTCCAAATACAGGAGAAGCAAATACGCTTTGTTTACCTGTAGCTAAGATGGGAGATTTTTTAACGAATGAGCAAACTATATATTCGTTAAAAACAGCACAAGATATAAAAGATAGTATCGCTTTTGCCCAGAATAAACCAGTATCCTCAGCTCAAAAGGGAAATGCATTAGTTTATAAAGTGAAAAGTGGTGATGTCTTAGGTACTATCGCGAATCGCTACCACTGCAGAGTAAGCCAGTTAAAGGATTGGAATAATTTACACAGTGATCGCTTAAGAATTGGACAAAAATTGTACATCTACTCCAAAACGAGAAATGTTGCGCAAACGAAGAAAAAAACTGTGGCCAGCTCACCAAAAGCAACCCTAAAATCAGATGGGAAATACATGTATCATACCGTTCAGTCTGGAGATAATCTTTGGGACATTGCCAATAAATATGAGGATGTCAACGTTGAACAGATACAGCAATTAAATAAAGCGATAAATACCCGGCAATTAAAACTGGGAACTCAACTTAAAATTAAACTGATAGGCTAAAATAGATCTTATGAACTTCTTCTTAAAACTCTCCATCATTGTCGGAATTTCTTTCACTTTTTTTTCTTGTGAGGAAATGAATGAACGCGTTTTACCTCGCTGTACAGGACAATCTGGAGATTTGTTAATTGTAACCGATTCCGCTTTTTATAATCACCAAACAGGAGCAGCCATTCAACAAATATTTTCTAAAGAGCAAGTCGGTTTACCACAACGAGAAGCCTTGTTTAATTTAATACAAATTCCGCATCGATCATTTGCTAGAATATTTCATACTACACGAAATATATTAATGGTTCATATTCAACCAGAAAGTAAAATCAAACTTACGGTAAGAGAAGAAGTGTGGTCAGAAACCCAAATCGTAATTACAATAACGGCTCCCTCAGATCTAATTGCAGCACAAACCATAGAAAAAAATTCGGACGTATTGTTGGATTATTTTAACAATAAGGAGTTGGCTCGTTTGCATGCAAAATTCAACGTGAATTCCAATTCTACAAACGCCCAATATCTCCAGAAAAAAATGGGTTTGAAATTAAATTTAGATGAGTTGTACTTTATTGCAAAAGAATCGGAAGATTTTATTTGGCTGAGAAAAGAAAAAAGTGTGGGAGGTCATCCTGTTAGTCAAGGAATCCTTATTTATACCTACCCTTATGTGAGCGATAGTACATTTGAAATAGCCAGCCTTATTGCGAAAAGAAACGCCTATACTAAGTTGCATGTTTCAGGAGGGGTTGAAGGATCCTACATGAACTCTTACCAGGAATACGTTCCCGGACAGCAAGAAATTAGCTTAAATGGGGTGTATGCGAACGAATTACGTGGGCTTTGGCAAATGAAAGGAGATTTTATGGGAGGACCCTATGTGAATTACTCTTTGGTTGATGAACAAAGAAATAGAGTAATTTGTATAGATGGTTATGTTTACGCACCCAAATTTGATAAAAGAGAGTTCTTAAGAGAGCAAGAAGCATTAATTAAAACAATAACGTTTTAATTGATTGACAAGTCAAGGTGAACAGTTCTGTAATGGAAAGAGAACTGCGCTTCTAAATCTCTTACGCCTCCCCCTACTCACTGAAACAACTAATATTTCGTATTTTTTTTTGCCAACTTTTAAGCAAATAGACTTCGTACTTGCGGACTGAATCAGCTTATTGGAAACACCACTTAAAAAATCTACCAGTCTAGTATTATTCAAGCCGACTTAATCCCTAGCTTACTCTGCGAGCATTTTTTGGATAAAATCATTGGTTTGTTCAACATACCTTGTGTAGTAATCCCCTGTTCCTGGACCGTAAAATCCTGTTCTAATTTGTTGAATATTCCCTTTTCTATCGATAAAAATAGATGTTGGGTAAGACAGAATATGATTGAGCATTGGTAAAGCTTTTGCAGCTGCAATTTTATTGGCTTTTCCTGCGATTAAGAAATCATAATTTGCACCAAAATATTCTTTAAGTTTTAAAATGGATGCTGAGGCGGTCTCAAAATCATCAGATTGATCAAAAGATAACGCAACAATCTCTAGTCCTTTGTCGTGATACTTATTGTAAAGCGCTGTTAAATAGATGGTTTCATCTTTGCAGTTAGGACACCATGGCCCCATAATGTTGACGATAACAACTTTGTTTTTGTACTTATCGTCTGTTAATGAAACGGTATCTCCATTGGTGTTCGGAAAAGAAAAAGCGAGTTGGTCTTCACCTTCTTTTAAATAAGTTAAGGAATCAGGATTAGAGAGCGAGAAGTCTTCATTTCTAGAAGCAATCCAGGGTTCTTTCCAGTGCGATCCTGAGACAAACACTCCTTCTAGCTGATCGTCTATCAAAGTGGCTTTAAATAAGAAAAGGTGAGTTCCGTCAAAACAAGATAAGGACAGTTTGTTGTTGTAGATATACCCTTCCAAAAAACGATAATCGCCTATTTCTGTCATAAATGTTCCAGTAACATAATTATCATCTTGTTGAAATTGACCAATTGCTTTATAATGATCTTCAGGGTTGTTCTTACTAAAATCAACTTCCCACTTCCCCGAAATGTTAATGTTGGTTTCTTTGAAGTCGGCTGGTTTTGCAAATCGAGGACTTTTACCATGCAACGCAGTAAAAGGAATGGCATATTCTTTATTGTTTTTATACCAAAACCCTTCAATTCTTCTCGCATTAACAATTTTACCTTCAAACCAAGTATTAAAAAGAGGGTCATGAATTGTTATTTTGTCTCCGTCAATAAGAACAGCATTTGCTTTTATTTTTTCGGTAACATTAGAAAAAATAACCTCATAAGTATCCTCATTTTTTGAAATAATTATGTTCACAGGAGCAGTATTCGTTTCGTTAAGCTGAAATTCTAACAGCCAATCTCCTTGAACCAATGTAGGGATTGGTGCTGATTTGTCTTGTTCATCAAGTGTTTCCGAGCAAGAAGCTAGTGTAAAGAGTACGAGGGAAAATAATAAATTTTTCATGCATGGAAATTAATAAAAAAAAGAACATATAGGAAACAGAGCGGTAACTGTTTATAGAAAAATATTGAGGCTTTAATTTTCAAAAGTCTTAATGCCGCTATGGAGGTAACTACACCTAAAGGATTAAAGCGTTTAAAATGAATAAAACATATACTTTTCAGGGGATAGAACACGGTTTTTACTTGCTTAAGCCCACTATTTTAAGAACAGACCTTCCGAGGTAAACCGAAGCTAAATAAAATAATTTTTAGAAAAAACGATAGCGTAAACTATTTTGGTTTAGTTTTGCATCATCAATTATGAATAGAAAATTTTTATATACAAGAATTAAGATGCACGGACTAAAACCCTAGATGTAGACGAAGATAAATTTAAAAATCGAAGCGTTCATCTTAACAGACGAACGCTTTTTTTATACCTAAGAAAATGAAACAGAGAATAAAACATAGCTTTAAAAGGAAGAGGAATCATTATATGATGTTCCCGAACTGCAATGTGTTAGGTTATAAATTACCAAATCGAACTGAATAAATTAAATAGTAAAAACAACTAAATAATAATTCCCCTCGATTTCAAAATCGAGGGGATTTTTTTTACAAGAAACATTCGTAAAATTTAAAAGAATGAAAAAGATAAGGTTACAGAAGTTCGAAGTGCCGAATTTCCTTCTCGAAGTGAAAAGCTACGCCACAATTTTACTAGGCGCATTTACATTAGCGATAGGATATTCATTATTTATTGTTCCTCATAAATTGGTTCCAGGTGGTGTTTTTGGACTAAGTATCGTTGCCTTTGAAGTGGTTAACCTATCCATTGGAAAGATAGCTTTACTTATTAATATTCCATTATTATTTTGGGGAGCAAAGGCACTTGGAAAGACAACCGTATTAAAAACTGCTGTTTTTATGGTCTCTTCCTCTTTTTTAATTGATGCTATTGCTGCTCAAACTGGTAAAACAATAATTATTGACGATATTTTAGTATCTGGAATTTTTGGCGGTCTTTTAGTTGGAACTTCAATATTTATTGTAAAAATAGGAGGAGCAACAACTGGTGGAAGCGATATCGTGGCAAGAATACTCAGTAAGAATACGAATTTAACATTTAGTCAATTGGTTTTAATTATGGATGCTGTTGTTGTTGTCTTAGGGATAATAACTTTTAAAGATTACACAATGGCAGCCTACTGTTTAATAACCATCGTTACAACAAGTAAAACGATAGGGCATTATGTGAAACAAAGTGAACAAGAAAAAACAGTTCTTATTTTTTCTAAATACAATACTCAAATTCAAAAAGCAATTAAATTGGATGAGTTTATAAAAGGTGATGTTCTAAAATTGATTCAAAATGACAATGATGATAAGATGGTGCTGGTGACTAAAAACGCTAAAAGATTGAAAGAAGTGAAAACGTTAGTCTATAAAACAGATCCTCTAGCTCATTTTTTGGCGTTGGAATCTGCATGATTTTTAAAAAAAAAAATCCCGCAATTTCTATTGCGGGATTTTAAGGTTTAAAAATATTATTTATTCTTCAGTTCCGCTTTTTGATTTACGGTAAGTGTAAGAGTTAAATATTTTTCTTTTTGCAAAACGCATTCTATTCTCAGCATTTACCAATTTTTTATATACTGATGGAGTAACACCAAAATACTCGTAAGTACAACCGTCAGTAAACGTAACTTCTAATAATAAACCTTTGTGTTTAAAATCATCAATAGCAGACTTGGTAGTTGATTCAATATACTCCTCAGCATATTTTGCCTTTGTTTCTGGTGCAATACTTATTAAAAAGTGGTAACCATCAATAATTTCACGACTCTTTACTTCAGCCTCAACAGCTTTATCATCCCCTTCTTGAAACTTATCTGGGTGCCATTCTTTTACTAAGTTTCTGTATGTTTTCTTTAATGCAGACAACTCGATTTCTTGTTCAACGTTGAACAATTTTTTGTATTGATTAATACGTTTCATAGGGGGTTATTTTTTCTTATTGAGGGGCGAAATTACAGATTAAAAATTATTTGCAGCGTTATATAATCTCTAATGTGAAATTGTAAATCTAATTCGAATATTTTAAAGAAATTTTAACTCAATAATTCCCTCATCAATCTATCAATTCATTAACTACCTTATAAATTTTACGGCTACTAAATTGTAGTCTTTCACATAGGGAGAGCCTTTTTAAGTATAGTTTTTATCAGACATAAAAAGATAAGCCGTGGCGTTTATTTTGTAGAGAGACCATCGTTTCTTATTGATTTAAATGGTTGGTTTTATTTTATAAAATGTTTTGTTCATCTAATGAATAGGCTATAGATAAAGCGCTGTTTCTTTAAATTAGTTATTGCTTATAGACCTTGTTTACAAGAACATTTGTTTTTCGCTAATCTATTCCCGTATTTAAATTGGATAAATCAATCACTAATTTCACCCCGTTTTCAATGATTTGTTCTGTTTGATAAGTTACCTCTTGACCAAGTGGATTGTCTATTTTTCAACTGTTCTAATTCCGCTTTACTTCCTACAATGATAATCTGATCTTCAGTCGGAATTGGAAATGTTTTGATCGCAGTTTTTTCTAATTGAGAATGAATACTCCTTCTTTGAGATTAAGAAGATTGACCATCAAAATCTATCCGTTTTAAACGATAATAAGATCTGTAGACTTGGGCTTTATCAGGGAAGGAATTACAGCGTAAAAATAATTTGCAGCGTTATCTAATACCTAATGTGAACTTGAGCTGCTATTTCCAATCTTTAAAGGGTGCCTTAATTAAAGAAGAGTTGTAATATTTTATTTCCTGAGAAACTTCTTTTCCTGCCCATTTAGGAAGACTAAATTCTTGGGTTTCACTTTCTAGTTCAATCTCAGCAACAATCAACCCCTTGTTCTCGCCACTAAAAACATCAATTTCCCAACAATTTCCATTTTCTAAAACTTCGTAACGCGTTTTTTCTAGAATTGGTTTTTCGCACAAACGCATCAATTCTATTGCTTCCGATAAGGGGATTTCATATTCATATTCTGCTCTAGTGGTGTTAATTGTTTTACCTTTAATGGTGATAATTCCTTTTTCGTTAGCAATTCTAACCCGAACTGTTCGTTCTGGATGAGCACTTAAATAACCTTGTTGAATTCGCATTTCTTTGCGAATGTTTGATTTCCAATCCGAATTGGCAACCAAAAATTTACGTTCTATTTCTATGGGCATTTGATAAACTTATAGTTATTAAAATTGAGCCCTTCCAAGTCTTCTATGAAGTTGTTCGTGGCTGGCTGTTACTGTTTGATATTTAAAGCAATATTCATCTTGCAAATTACTCATTCTAAAAAGACTGTGCCGCATACATATGGCGATCAATCATTGTAATATGGATTTAACAAAATTCTATTGAACAAGAATGCAGATATCAATACTCATAACAAGGGGGGGGGGAATCCCCTTATGGAGTAGCGTAATGAATTATAGAGAACA
>JAWUVT010000037.1:0-31925 GCA_034112225.1 Flavobacteriales bacterium
TTTTCTGTTTGATTTGAGCTTGGGTGTTATTGGAAAACGCAAAGCACATCACTATCAGTAGTGCTATAAAAAAGGGGGTATGTTTATTTAGAGAGTTCACAGTCTTCAATCTACAGTCTTCAAAATTAATTAGCTATATTTTTTAGGGTTATTAATCATGTGGTTTAGCATGCGTCCAATTTCAATTGATTTTTCAGTTTTATCGTTGTATGTTTCTATGTTCATATATTCAGTCGCTAATGAAAAATCCAGCCAAACTTGAGTTTCTGAATTTTCCATATCAGCATCCGAAACTTTTGCTGCAAAATGTGCAGGATATTGACGCTTTCTGTATCCTTCACCTAAATTAGAACAGATTGAACGAGAACATCTCCTTATCTGGTCAATTAAAGAGTACCGTTCCTCTTTTGGAAAAGGTTTAGTCATTTCAAAAATCTCCATCGCTAAAGAGAAGACTTTTTTATAAACTGTTAAATCTTTAAATGAACTCATTTTATTCTTTCTTTCATTCTTTCATTCATTCTTTCATTCGATTGTAGACTGGTTTTTCTTTGAAGACTGAAGACTCTTTTAATAATCCCCTAAAGTCTCTTCTAATTGTGCTAATGCTGAAGCTAGTTGCTCATCATTTGGAGCGTTTCCGTGCCATTTGTGAGTTCCCATCATGTAATCAACACCTTGTCCCATTTCTGTTTTCATAATGATCATTACGGGTTTTCCTTTCCCTAATCTCGTTTTTGCTTCTTTTACTTTGTTGACTACTTCTTGCATGTTATTTCCGTCCATTTCCATCACGTCCCATCCAAAAGCTTGCCACTTGGCTTTAATGTCTCCTAAATCCAATACATCACTAATGTCGCCATCAATTTGTTTGTGGTTGTAATCAATAGCAGAAATTAGGTTGTCAATTTTGTTATGAGCCGCGTACATTGCGGCTTCCCAAATTTGTCCTTCTTGAATTTCGCCATCCCCATGAAGCGTAAAAACGATTCCTTTGTCGTTGTTTAATTTTTTTACTTCTGCGGCACCAATCGCTACAGATAAACCTTGACCTAAAGATCCACTAGCAATTCTTACCCCTTCTAAACCCTCGTGAGTTGTTGGATGCCCTTGAAGACGGCTGTTTAATTTTCTAAAAGTGGCCAATTCTGAAACGTTAAAGTATCCTGAACGCGCTAAAACGCTATAAAATACTGGAGAAATGTGTCCGTTTGATAAAAAGAAAATGTCTTCATCAGTTCCATCCATGTTGAAATTAGCAGCGTTGTGCTTCATAATCTCAAAATATAATGCAACCAAATAGTCTGCACATCCTAAAGAACCACCGGGGTGTCCTGAGCTTACAGCGTGAACCATTCTTACGATATCTCTTCTTACCTGACTTGCTGTTTTCTCTAATTCAACGATTGTTGGCATTTTTCTTGTGTTTTTAATGAGTGTTTAAAGTTGACAAAAGTAGTTCTATAAACAAGATTTGCATCAATTTTAAAAGAACTTTTAATAAAGAGTTTTAAACAATTTACGATATAAATAATCCATTGTTAATAAGACCTTGCAACTAGAAAAAGTTCGCCTTGTTTAAACGGTAATTTTAATTTTTTGATAAGTGCAATGAAAGTAGAAAAAATAATAGGGATAGCGTTGGTTTTAGTATTGGTAGTTTCAACTGCTTTTGTACAACCATTTGCAAATAATACGATTGTTGAAAAGGAAAATGATCCACCATTTTTAGCAGTATCCACCAATTGGGCAGATTCTATTCTAAAGACCATGACTCCTGATGAAAGAACCGCTCAATTGTTTATGGTTGCGGCTTATTCTAACCAAGGAGAAAAGCATGTTGCTAAAATTGAAAGATTAGTTGCCCAAAATAAAATTGGGGGTTTAATTTTTATGCAAGGAGGACCATTAAGACAGGCCGAGTTAATTAATCGCTATCAAAAGAAGTCTAAAGTGCCGCTAATGGTTTCTATAGATGGGGAGTGGGGATTGGCAATGCGGTTGGATAGTACCGTAAAGTATCCTTGGCAAATGACGCTGGGAGCAATACAAGATGAGCAACTCATTTATGAAATGGGAGTTGATATCGGTGAGCAATGTAAACGATTAGGAATTCATGTCAATTTTGCACCTGTTGTTGATGTTAATGTAAATCCTAAGAATCCAATTATCAACGCCCGTTCTTTTGGAGAGAACAAAGAAAATGTTGCCCGTAAAGGAATTGCTTATATGAAAGGCATGCAATCTGTTCATGTGATGGCAAACGCGAAGCATTTTCCTGGACATGGAGACACCGATAAAGATTCACACAAATCTTTACCAACAATTAACCACACAAAAGCAAGAATGGATTCGGTGGAGCTTTATCCGTTTTATAAATTAATTGAAAATGGTTTAGCCAGTATGATGGTGGCGCATTTGAATATTCCTGCTTACAATGAAGTTTCCAATACCGCAACAACATTATCAAAAAATGTAGTCACCAATTTACTACAAGATTCTTTAGGCTTTAAAGGTTTGATTTTTACAGATGCCTTAAATATGAAAGGGGTGAGTTCTTTATATGGGCCCGGAATAGTTGATGTAAAGGCTTTATTGGCAGGTAATGATGTGTTATTGTTCTCTGAGGATGTACAGTTGGGAATTGCTGAAGTTAATAAAGCCATTGTTGCAGGAGAAATTACAAGAGAAGAAGTAGATAGAAGGTGTTTGAAGATTTTAAGAGCCAAACAATGGGAAGGGTTAAATGACTATCAAGAAGTTGAAAAAGAAAACTTATTGGAAGATTTAAATACGAGAGCATATGAGTTGTTAAACAGAAAACTTTCTGAAGCTTCTCTAACGGTATTGAAAAATGAGAATGAACTTCTTCCCTTAAAAAACTTAAGTCAACTGAAAATTGCTTCCTTATCTATTGGCGAAGGAACTGTAAATGAGTTTCAGAAAACGCTATCCTTGTACAATCAGGTGGATCATTTTACGGTTAAGAAATTGGAGATCGGAAAACATGCTGCTTTATTGGATACCTTAAGCACTTATAATACAATTATAGTCTCTATCCATAAATCGGATAAAAACCCATGGAAAAGTTATGCAATTAGTCCAGGGACTAAAGACATGATTGCTAATTTGACAAAGAATAACCAGGTTATTCTAACCGTTTTTGCGAATCCTTATAGTTTAATTGGTTTTAATGAAATTGAACAAACAGCGGGTTTGATTATGGGCTACCAAAATAGCATTTATGCCAAAGAGGGAGCGGCTCAACTCATTTTTGGAGGAATAGGAGCAAACGGTAAATTACCGGTGAGTGTTTCGGAGCAATTTAAAGAAGGAGCGGGATTAGTGGTTGTCTCTAACCATCGTTTTAACTATACTGAACCAGAAGAAGTCGATATCAATCAAAGCGATTTATTTCAGATAGATTCTATTGCTATCAATGGAATTACGGAGCATGCTTATCCTGGTTGTCAGATTTTAGTAGCCAAGAAAGGGAAGGTGATTTATAACAAATCATTCGGACATCATACTTATGATAACAAAAGAGCAGTTGTAAATTCTGACATTTATGATATCGCATCCATAACTAAAATTAGTGCTTCATTACTTTCTTTAATGAAGTTACAGGATGAAGGAAAGTTTGATTTAAATAGCATGTTATATGATTACTTGTCTGATTTGATTCCGGAGACATCAGCCTATGCCAATTTGGGCTTAAGAGAGATCTTAGCTCATCAATCGGGTTTACAAGCTTGGGTTCCATTTTACATTAAAACGATGACTAATGGAGTGCCTAATTATGAGATTTATAGTTTAGATTCAAATGAAACCTACCCACATCGAGTAGCCGAAAATTTCTATATCAATAAATACTATCCAGATACTATTTTTCAACGCATCTTAAGAGGTCCCATTAAAGCGAAAGAATACCGTTACAGCGATTTAGGCTATTATTTTATGCTCAAGATTATTGAGAAGCAAACGGGAATGACTCTAGCAGACTATACCGCTAGTGTTTATGCGGAGATGGGAATGACCACTACTGGTTATTTGCCACGAGAACGATTTTCTTTAGACAGAATTCCTCCAACAGAAGAGGATAAAACGTTTAGAAACCAACTGATTAAAGGAGATGTACATGACCCAGGTTCAGCCATGTTGGGTGGTGTTGGTGGACATGCAGGTATTTTTTCTAATGCGAATGACTTGGCAAAATTGATGCAAATGTATTTGAATGAAGGGACTTATGGTGGAGTGAAATACTTGAATAAGGAAACGATTAAGGAATATACCGAACGACAGTATTGTCCTGTAGATAGAGAGAATAGAAGAGCCGCAGGTTTTGATAAACCATTTTTGCAAGGTTATGGAGGACCCACTTGCGATAATATTTCTCAAAGTAGTTTTGGGCATACAGGTTTTACAGGAACAATGGCTTGGGCAGATCCTGAAGAAGAAATTGTTTATGTTTTCTTATCGAACAGAATCTATCCAAATGCAGAAAATAAGAAACTACTAAAGATGGACATTCGAACAACTATTCAGCAAGTAATTTACGATGCAATTAAAAAAGGAGAATCTAACCGCAAAGAGTTGTAAAAAATCGCAGAGAAAAGCAGAGGTTTCTTGAATTCCTAAAGAAGAATAGAATGGGTGTTAGCGATCTTAGCGAAAACTTTGTTCTCTTTGTGGTGGAGTACTTCATCTAAATAAAAGAATACTAAAAAAGAAAAAAATGAATAGATTAACTGATAACGAAATATATTTCAATCTTACCACTCTTAAAGGTTGGTCATTTAATGACAATAGAATTGTAAAGGATTTTTCTTTTAAAAATTTCACAACCGCTTTTGCTGCTATGACTAAAATAGCAGACGTTGCCGAAGAATTGAATCATCATCCAGACTGGTACAATTCCTACAATAAACTCAATGTTAAACTCACTTCACACGATGTTGGAGGGGTAACTATGAATGACTTTGAGCTGGCCAGTAGAATTGAAGAGATTATTACAGAATCTGCCAAAAAGAGACCTCGGATGAATTCTTAATCTCTCTTATTCCATTGGGTAATAATCTTTAACAAATCGGATTGAATGTCTTTATTGGGGATCAATTTATTTTCTTTATTAGGATCTTCGATGCTGACGCCTCCTTGACGGAAGAAAATAGCTCCCATATTAATCATTTCGTTTAATGTATTTATCTTGGAATAGGCCAGTATGGCAAGCGCAACTCTTTTTTGCCCGAAGCTAATTGATGTATTCCCTATCATTCGGGGCTCATCAGCCACGCCAATGCCTTTTGCGAATTCAGTAATCATTGCAGGAAGGAGGTTTTCTGTAATAATACCTGCGTTTTTGATCTCCTCTAAAAGGGCGTTGATTTGATTTGATTTCGCGTAAATGATAATGCTGTCGATTTTTTTTGCAGCGATAAACGGACCACCAGCTTTTATAGAATGTACTACCGATGAATATTTTTTAAGAATGGGCCATAGTTTGTCTAAGGCCTCCATCACTAACATCGGTGCTACGTTAAGAATGATGCGCGTTGTGTTCCAAACCTCATTGCTTAGGGTGAAATAATAATAATTACTTAATAAATTATTTAAAGCTAGGCCCCTTACTTCTTCTGTCCCTTTTTTTATCAAATTTAAGATCTTGAAAAGATCATCACTCATTATATTTTGATCTGGTATGATTAACTTAAATTGCAGATTGACCGTTTTATCTTTTGAAAATAATACGATATTATTAATGAAATCTAGACATTCTCCATCTGCTATATTTTTTTTAGTATTCTGATCTAATTTCGAATAAATAAAATGATAGGCGTTATTTAGTCTACTTTTTAGAGTGCTAGAAATGTCCATATTTTGTTGTTGACTCCAAATGTTGCTTAGGAAATCTACGAGTTCGGAGCTGATGTTCTTTACCTCTGGAACAGGGAGATAATAACCATAACTATAAATGAAAGGAATCTCGAACATAGAGTTGTAGTTCATTCCGTTAATTTGAATGAATACATTCTCGCTTACGGGGTCCCAGTAGTTGTTTTCAGCAATAAGGTATTGGTCACTTGCCGAAATGTATTGAATATAGAAGTCGTCTTGAACTACTTTGTATCTGTTCTCTCCTATTTGCTTAAAGGTAAAGCAATCATTGCGATGGTCTTTGTAGATGCCATATTTTTCTGTTGGGATGAGCATGTTTTTTAATTGAATTAATTTTTAGGTTGAAAAACTTCTCAATGCTTTCCGTTTTTTTTACTTTTTATTAAGCATACAGACTTCATTGGTATTTAAGTAGTTTTCTCTGCCAACATAATTTTCATTATCGATGGGAAGGTAATGAACGCATCTCTTAAGGATAGGCTTCAGATGAATTCTCCATTCTAAGCATTCCACAATTGAGCAAGCATTTCCATTTCGAATTGAATTTCGGGATTGGGTTCTATTCCCGTTTCGGAGGCAGGATTTTCAACGTTGATGCCTGTTTGTTGAAAGTAAGTCGTACCTATTGTAATCATTTCGTCTAATGTTGTTGCCTTCGATAGTGCCATAAAGGCAAGGATCACCCTTTTCATGCCGAAACTAATTTGTTTTTCTTTTCCCACCTTTGGTTCATCAGCTAGACCAATACCTTTATCTACTTCGGTGATCATATTGGGGAGAAGGTTCTCTGTAGTAATGGCTATGTTTTGGATGTCAGTCAAAAGATTATTGAGCTCACTATCATTGCCATTCATCGCGTATATGAGAATGCTATCATTTTTTTTTGCCGCGCTATAAGGACCAGAAAATTTCATGGAAGAGACAATCTTAGAGTGCTTTACGATGGGCCATAGTTTCTTTATGGTTGCAAGCATTTCATTTGGTGCGATGTTAAGGATGATCCGCTTTTCAGGATGGATTAATTCTTTATTAATCGTATAATAATAATACCCTCTATTCAATGCTCGATATGCGGAATTACTGATGTCTTTATTCTCATTATTCATCATTGTATAAAGCTTTTGAATGTCATCTTCCTTCTTATTTTCTGGAGGTATAGCCCATCCTATTTGTATTTTTGCTGGCTTATCTTCTGAAAAACTGACAAGCTTATTAATGATCAATAGATTTTGATTCTCTTCCAGTAGCTTTTTAGTGTTTTGGTTTTTTTTTAAATAAATAAAAGTATAGATCCATCCCATGGTTTCTTTTTTCGGCTTACCACTTGTCGCTTCAAATTTTCTTTCCCAAACATCCGTTAAGAATTTTCGCAATTCAATACTCACCTTATTCAAAGGAGGAACTGGAAGATAGTGGGCATAGCAATAGATGAAAGAAGTCCCTTGCATAGAGGTGTAGTTGGTTTTGTCAATGTGTGTAAATGCATCCCCATTTACGGGATTCCAAAAGGTGTCTTTATTGATAAGATATTGATCACTCTCAGGAACATACTTTACCTCGAAATCATCTTCAATCACTTTATAAATGTTGTTTTTAATTTTTTTAAGGGTGTAATGATTACTTCGATTATCAGAGTAGATATTTTCAATTTTATTAACAGGAAGGATCATGGTTTTTTTTTAAGAATTTATTCAGTTGAAAATTATTCAACATTTTTTTTTCACTTTTAATTAAATAACATTTTCAATTGGATAATAATTTTATTGCCCCCCTTCGTTTAAAAAGCCAATAATTAGTTGTTATTTTTTTTAGCTAAAGATACAGTGAGTATTGATTTGTTTTCGCGTATAATGTTTTGTGTTTTTAGAAATTATGTGATTATATTTTGTGAGCTATTGGAAATCAATTATTTTCAAGTGAACAACATGAAAATGGAGGTAGAAATTGGATGAAAAAGTTAACGGTTCTAATTGCCCTCATTTTATTGAACTAACGAAACACCCAGCCTTAAAGATGGGGTTGTTAATTAAGGATAAGAAAGATGGAAATGACTAGCAGTAGAAAAATGAGCTTGGATAATAGCGGTTTATTCTTAACGGTAATGAGCCAAACTATTGGATTGGTCAAGTTTGAAATAGGATAATTTTAACGGGCTTGAATGAGGTTCATACCCGTTTTAAAATGGTTTAATACTCAAGGAGAAACAATAGTGATATGCTAATGTAAAAACTACAGAAAATTATGTTTGACAAAAGAAATAAAATTGGAAACAGTTGTTTTTATTCTTGGATTTTTTTTAAAATGAATAAAGTATAAAGTTTGCTTCAGCGTATCAGTTCAACCTTTATGCGAAGGGTGGTTGTCATTGAAATTGATAGAATCCTTTATTCGGTTGTTATTTCTGTTAGCTCGGCTCCAAATAACTACTTCCTCTATTTTCTAACTTTTCGTTAACCTGTTTCAGCACATCCATACTAAAATTGCAATAAAAATGATTTTTTTTATTTACCGATTGAATGATTCTATTGTAGTTGGCATATTCAGGAGAGAGAAAGTAAATGGTGGGGGACTTAAAATTCAATTGAATTGCATTGCTGATTTCATCATAAGATTTATTTTTGAAGTATTCATCAATAATGATAATGTCAGGACTCAAGCTTCTTAATTACAGTAAGTTGAGTTCGTTAAAAGAAAAGTAATTGCGATGATCATGATCAGAAATATTGAGGTACTCGGAGATGCAACTTTGGTTGGAGTTGCTAATGAAGCAAATACTTAATCCGAAGGAGTTTTTCTTTTTTTCATCGTAAAGAAGTTTAGTTCAGTAATACTAAAAAAACGATTAATGTGTTACAATGGGTGGGATTTTGTATCTTCGCTTTAGAAAATGAAGCGCTTAAATAAAGAGGGATGTGTTGTTGTTAAAAAAAAATGGAATAGATATTGTGTCGCTTAATTTATACCTTATTAAAATGAAAAAAAATACATTCATTATCCTGATCACAATAGCCTCTTTAACTTCTTTTGCTCAAAATTCTAAAGCACCATTTGAAGTCTATCATGTCAGAAATCAAGAAGACGGTTCTACGGTGGTTTATGCGAAGAATAATTATTTATGTGTTGAATCTGTATCCATCGACTTTACGGCTTTAAAAAACATGGAAGCTGATGTGAAAATCCCTTACGAGGGTGTTGTTCCTGCAGGATCAAAAGCGTTTAAATTGTTAACCTTAAAAATAAAAGATAACCAAAAGTCAAGTCAGTTAGGTTATATCTCGCGTTATTGTCATGGTGATATTTACAAAGGACAACATGAGGATGAATATGCCTATACATTGCCTTATAAAGAAGGAGAGCGCTATGCAATTGGTCAAGCTTATGGAGGTGATTTTTCTCACAATATGAAAGGGAAAACCCATGCCATAGATTTTACAATGGAAGAAGGAACTACGATTTGTGCGGCAAGAGCTGGAGTTGTGATTGATGTAAAAGAAAACGCGAATAAACACGGTAAATCAATTAAGTATTTAGAATATGGAAATTATGTAACCATTTACCATGCCGATGGGAGCATGGCAGATTATTTTCACATTCAAAAAAATGGAAGTAAAGTGAAAGTAGGAGATCAAGTAAGTGTTGGGCAAGAAATTGCGTTGAGTGGAAATACAGGATGGTCATCTGGACCCCACTTACATTTTGAGGTTTATAGTTATACTGAAAATATGGAAGAGCAAACGATTCCTACAAAATTTAAAGTAGAAGGGGATAAAATCGAAATACTTAAAGAGTCTGAAACTGGATATAAGTCAGTGAAATAAAGATTTGTAGCATAAATTAAGGTCAATTAATAACTCATTTTCTGTTACAGAAAGGTATTGGCCACGTCTAATTGTTTTACTTTTTACACCTCATAACGATCAGGTTTAAGCGTTAGCGATTGCTTGGATATAGAAAATGACGTTGGATTGAATACTAAAATATTTTTTATCAAGCATCTCTAGCTAGAGAATAAAGAGGATAGGGGGGCATTTCTATCGTTCTCCTTACCATATAGAAAAGTGGACTTTAGGTGGTCAGGTCAAGTGCCGGCGAACAAAATTGGGGTAGCGTTCAGTAAGCGATTGTAAACATCAGAATGGATAAAAAAACGGGAGACAATTCATTGCCTCCCGTTTTTCTATTGATGAACAATTGAGTACTTATTCCTTTACAATCTTCTTAGTGATCACACGCTCATTCGTTCTAATTATTAAGGTGTAAACTCCTTTAGCAAAACGAGCTAAACTGATCGATTGGGTGTTGTTGTTAAAGGAATTAGAATAAACGGTTCTTCCTAAATTGTCGATCAGTGTAATGGAAGTGTTTTTAGTATTTTCAGCCAAAACGATAGTGATAATATCTTTCGTAGGATTAGGGTAAATATTTAGCTGATCATCCATTAGTTCATGAATTCCTACGGTACAATTATAATCCGGTAATGTGTAGCCTGTAACAGTAAACTCATTCGTAAATACGTCAATATCAGAACAGCTGTAACTCATGTCAATCGCAGCTTGTCGAACAGCTATGGCAGCATCTTGTTGTCCGCTGTTGCCCCCCGTCATTGCTAAGCCCTCTAAAAAAGCTTTGTCTGTTTTGTCTCTTCCTATTTGATCATAAATACGCATTAATGTCGATGCCCAAATTTGTCCATCTGTATGGATGCTCCCAGTGAGAGAGGGGTATGCCCCTGTGTAGTTTGTAACTCTACCTCCCCAACAAGCGTTATGGCCATCCCAATTAAACATCCATTGGTATTCGCCATCAGCTGCAGTCCATTGGTTTAAACTTCTATTGTAAGATTGAGACCAATAGTCACCAGTACCTTCTCCTAAACCTTCAGAAGAAGAGGAATTACCTCCAGTAATCCAATCGTGGATTCCATGTCCTAATTCATGAATAATAACATCCGCATCTTCCGCATCGTCAACACAACCTTCACCAAAAGCTAAGCTTCCTGAACCTCCTGAATAATAGGAGTTGTCAGCCCCACCTAAAGCATGCGGATCATATTTTACTCCTCCAGTATATTGATAAGGCGTAAGTGAAATTCCTAAGGTTTCATTAATGTATCGCATGCTTTGATCAATGTGGTAATATACATTCACTGCTTCAAAACCATCTTCATTTCTATTAAAACTAAAGTCGGAAGTACTCTGTGTGTAAAGTCCATTAAATGGAGATTCTACATCTGTTATTTCAGCATAAGGTCCTTTTAAAGTAAATACCCCTGCTGTTTCATCAATATCTAATAATGTTACAACTTCCATTGCAGCATCTAATTGTGCATTGGTAGCATCACTATTGTCAGAATAATTTCCACCATAACTAACCGCAGCAGCAGATAGCGGATCGGATAAAAATACATTTCCTGTACCATTTACAGGCGTCTTTTTAGCATGCGTATTTTTAGTGTAGTAAAAGGAAACATCTTGCGCCAGAAGTACGGTTCCAGTTTGCGCATTGACTAAAACTTCCCAGCTTCCAATAGGGATTTCAGATTCTATAAGCACTTTATAAATGAGTTCTGTAGATTCATTTTGATTGTAAACCATTAGTTCGTTCGAGTTATAAGCGATTTTGCCTTTCGCATGAATAGCGATTAAAGCCACCTGAAAAGCTTCAGCTTTGTTGAGTGTTGGTGTGGTTGTAATTGATTCTAAAGTAGGGTCAAATAAATTATCAACGTAAGTTACTTTGTTTGCAGGAGAAATGTGTACTGCAATTTGTGCGTTAAATACAGGAACCTGATTTAAGGTTTGTTGAAACCGGATGGTATGTCCAGAAAAACCACTTCTTTTAAAACTGACAGCAATGTCCTTAGTAGATTTAATTCCTAAAAGATTTTTGTTGGCGGTAATCCAATTAAAAGCCCTCTCAGTGGGTGAATTGCCAACCGTTAGCTCATTTAAATTAGTAAATAAAAGAGGGATGTTATGTTTTGGAGTCATTTTTACCCCTTCTTTATAATAAAAATCAGGGGCTTTAGAAGAGGGAGGGGAGGCTGTTTTTTGATGTTGAGAAAATCCTGCAATGCTAGTTGTAGCAAATAGAAGCGCAATAAGGTATAGGTGATTTTTCATAAGACTTGTTTCAAATTTGTGGACATAAAGGTATAAATTAAATAAGAGAAATAGCCAACAAAGTTTTGTAACGGTAATAGATTTTATACTTTTGAACAAAACGATACAATTTGAACTACGAAGACATACGGCCATACAACGATGATGAATATCATCAAGTCATTCAAGAATTATTTGAAATTAAGCCTTTAATGGCAACTATTGATAATTACTTAACAGAACTCTCTTTACCTCAAATAAAAGAGATGATGCTTGGATATGGAACAATACAAGAATTTCAGAGCAAGATGGTGTGTAACTTTATTAGTCGTATCATTCAACGATCGGTCAATAACTTTAGTTATGATGGGATTTTAAACTTAGCCAAAGAAGAATCTTATTTGTTGTTATCCAACCATAGAGATATTGTGTTGGACTCTGCTTTAATCAATTATTCTTTAAATGACCAAAAGTACAATACCAGTGAAATTGCCATTGGAGATAATTTATTGTCAAAGGAGTGGATAAAGAAACTGGTAAGGGTCAACAAGAGCTTTATTGTGAAACGAAATCTTCCCAAAGAAGAAATGTTGCCTTCATCTCAAAATTTATCAGCTTATATCGCTCATACTTTAAAAGAAAAAAAACAATCCGTTTGGATTGCACAACGAGAAGGTAGAGCTAAGGATGGTTTTGATAAGACAAACCCAGGCTTATTAAAAATGTTTGGAATGGCTGCTGATGGAAAATTATTAGACCATTTGATTGGTTTAAACATTACACCAGTTTCTTTAGCTTATGAGTTAGATCCTTGTGATGTTTTTAAAGTTCCAGAATTGTTAAAGAAAGCCGCAGGAGAAACTTATGTGAAAGCAAAAGGGGAAGATGAACAGAACATGCTACTCGGAATTCAAGGCCATAAAGGAAATGTACACATTCAATTTGGAACGCCGATCAATGAGAAAATTAAAGGGTTGGCTGATGTCAAAAACAGAAATCAATTATTAAAAGGAGTTGCGGAAATTATTGATGCCGAAATTTATAAGAATTACAAGTTGTGGAATTCTAATTATGTAGCCTATGACTTGCTGAACTCAACCAACAAGTATGTAAGTAATTACGATGAAAAGGGAAAAGAAAAATTCCAAGATTACATGAGTGAACAGCTTAAGGACTTAGCAGGGAATAAAGAGGCCGAGCAACTTTTTTTAAAGATGTATGCCAACCCAACAATTAACGCAGAAGGAGCCAAGTAATTCGGAAAGTGATTTACTTTCCTAATCCTGGCATTATTCCCATTGCGGCCTGACTCATTTCACTTTTCTCAACTCTTTCAGCTTGTTCTAGTGCTCTGTTGGCTGCTGTTAAAATAAACCCAGCAATTTCTTCTTTCGTTGCAGCAGCATAAAATGCTTCGTTAATTTCAATGCTGTCAAGCATTCTGTTGCCATTGGCAACCACTTTAAGGTTTCCATTTTCTGCTTCGCCAGTCACTTTTATTTTGTCCAATTTGCTTTTGGTCTCTGTCATCTGACCTTGCATCTTTTCCATCATCTTTTTGTTGAATAGATTTCCGAACATTCTATTTGAATTTTTTATTGATAATGAGTCTACTTCCTACTACCCAGATGACTAAAGATGAACCTGCGGCAATTTTCATAGCGATGTGTTCTTTACCAAAAATAGAGTAAGTCACGATTAGAATCACTACTAAAATGGCAAATAATATAATTTTGTACTTATCTTTTTCTAACAAGGTTGTTTTTTTTTGTGAATTGCGAAATTAAGAAAGAGGATGGGGAATTGGAAAGAACATGTTGTTAATCCTCAAATATTACTGCTCTTAAAGGCTTTAATGCATCTCTAACTAATGTGGCATCTTTTTCTAAGACAATTACATAAGCGATCCACACTAAATGATTCATGTACTCAGTTCCTCCAATAGCACAGGCTAACTTTTCTCTTTCACCAAAATCTTCTAAGTGTATTTGATGATGTTTAGCTGTTTGTTCTGCATCAGGACCACTAAATTCCCAAATGATTTTAATTTTTCTATTCATGTTTTTTATTTAAATGATTGGCTACTAACACGCCCATGCTAAAGCAGCTTTGCAATAAATACCCCCCAGTAGGAGCATCATAGTCTAGCATTTCGCCGATGGTGTAGTTGTTCGGTTTTTTTAGGAGTTCAAAATTCTCGTCAATTTCCGTCAAAGCAATTCCTCCAACAGAAGATATTGCTTCATCAAGAGGAGCGATTCCTATAATTTCTAAAGGAAATGTTTTAATGAATTTTGCCAATGTTTTAAGCTCAATAAATTCGTCTTTTGTTAAATAGGACTTTAAGAGGTCTATTTTTGGTTGCTCTAGCTTAATTATTTTTGACAATTGCTGGGTAATTTTTCCAGCATGCAGTTTGCTAACAATTTCGTCAAGACTTAAAGAAGGTTTTAAATCAATGGTGATTGTTGCATTATTGTTGAGGTTAAGTTGTGCTCTAATTTGTGGACTCAAGGCATAAAGAGCTCCACCTTCTAGTCCAAAATTGGTGAGCATAACTTCGCCCTTTTTTGAGCTGTTTTTACACTGTATTTCTATGTTTTTAAGTGGTTTCCCTTCATTTTTGATTAAAAAGTCACTTTTCCAGTCCACTTCAAATGCACAGTTTGAAGCTTCAAAAGGTACCGTTTGGATGTTTTTTTCAGTAAAATAAGTAGCCCATTCGCCAGCAGAACCTGTTTTTTTCCAGCTACTTCCTCCCAGTGAAAAAATGGTAATGTCAGGCTGGAGCGTTAAACCAGACTCAAAACTGATTTCTTCTTGCTTGTTCCAGCCCAACCAATTTTGTTGGGTTTTAATTGAAAAGCCTTTTCGGTTAATCACCTCAAGAATGGCATTTAAAACGGCTATCGGTTTAATGCCTTCTTTGGGGTAGATGCGTTTACTGCTGCCCACAAAAGTGGGAAGGTTCAACTTGTTGAGCCAAGTTCTTAAATCAGTATTGCTAAAGGAGGTAATGGCTGCTTTCAAAAAATCTGAAGGAGTATATCTCGCAATAAATTCAGGTAAATTTTCAGAATGCGAAAGGTTAAAACCTCCTTTACCAGCAACTAAAAATTTTCTACCGAGGGCTTTGTTTTTTTCATATACGGTCACCTCAAACAAATCGGAATTTAAGTGCGCAGCTAATAAGAGTGCTGCAGGACCTCCTCCAATTATTGAAACCACTTTTTTCATCGCCTCAAAGTTAAAGATATAACCCTTAATAATACGTCAATCGTTGCGTATAATGTCGATTTTTGTAGAATGAATAATCCGTTGGTGAGTATAATCATGCCCGTTAAAAATACAGCCCTGTTTTTAGAACAATGTCTTACTTCTATTTTGGATCAAACCTATACCCATTGGGAGTTGTTGGCCGTTGATGATGGATCTTCCGATGAGAGTTTCAACATTTTAACAAGCTATTCAAAAAAAGACAAGCGAGTAAAACCCTTTAAAAATGATGGTGCAGGCATTATTGAGGCTTTACGGTTGGCGTATGCTAAAAGCTCTGGAGAATTGATTACCAGAATGGATTCGGATGATGTAATGACGGTTGATAAATTGGACGTTTTAAGTGCTAATTTGATGAAGAATGGAGCAGGGAATATTGCCCTTGGCTTCGTAAAATATTTTTCTGAAAATGAATTAGGAGAAGGATTTAAAAGGTATGAAACTTGGTTAAATGGTTTGATAGCAACAGGCAACTGTTTTGAAGATATTTATAAAGAATGTGTTATTCCTTCTCCTTGTTGGATGGTTTATAGAGCAGATTTTGAAAAATGTGATGCCATGCGTCCTAATCGTTATCCTGAAGATTACGATTTAACTTTTCGTTTTTATGTCCATGGCTTAAAACCAATTCCTTGTGCTGCCATTTTACATCATTGGAGAGATTATCCCACTCGAACTTCAAGAACAGATAGCCATTATGCGGACAATACGTTTATGGACATTAAAGCCACTTATTTTCTGAGTCAAGAATATGATGCCTCTAAAAATCTAGTGATTTGGGGAGCAGGAGGAAAAGGGAAGGCTTTAGCTCAACTATTTATTGCGAGAGGAATAGCTTTTTATTGGATTTGTGATAATCCTAAAAAGATAGGGAAACACATTTATGAACAAGAAATGTTAGCGATTAGTGCGTTGGAAAGTATTGAAAACACACAAAGTATTGTTACGGTTGCCAATGCGAATGCACAAAAAGAAATCAACGCTTATTTTGAGGGACTCAATCAAAAAGCAATGAAGGATTATTATTTCTTTTGTTAGGGCTAAATACTTTATTGGGAGAAATGAGTAATGAATAATGAAGGATGAGGAATGAGGAAGAATGAATGACGAAGCAATCTCTTTGTGAAAGAGGTTGATTTATTTAGGTGTATAGTTCAAGAACCCTTCGACAGGCTCAGGATGACATCTCTCAGTATGGACAAAAATAGAAATGGCAATGACGTCTATGAATTCGCAATGTCCTGAGCAGCAATCCAGCTTGTAGTCCAAGCATTTTGAAAGTTAAAGCCACCCGTTAGTGCATCAATATTTAAAACTTCACCAGCAAAGTAAAGGTTAGGAACCAGTTTACTTTCCATCGTTTTAAAATTAACTTCATTAAGCTGTATTCCACCACAACTGACAAACTCTTGTTTAAACGTTGTTTTTCCTTTAGAAGGATAAATGTCTGCAGTTAAAAGTTGAACCAATTTGTTCAATTGTTTTTTGTTCACATCAGCCCATTTGAGATCCGAAGAGATGCCTGCTTTTTCTAATAGAAAATGTTTCAATTTTTTGGGGATGTCTAATTCCATTTGATTGAAAACCTTTTTGTTGCCAAAGTTCTGTTTGTAGGAGTTGAAGATTTCTTTTAGGCGATCCTCATCGTTGTTGGGTAACCAATTGATTATAAAATCGAATTCGTAATTTTTTTCATTTAAGAGCCGCGCAGCCCAAGAGGATAGTTTTAAAATGGCTGGGCCACTCACTCCCCAATGGGTAACTAATAAAGGGCCGCTTTCAGAAAACTTACTCCCTAAAATTTTAATTTCAACCTGACTCACTAAACCTTGCAGACTCAGTAAATCGTTTTTTGGCAAGTTAAAGGTAAATAAAGAAGGGTTGGGAGGGATAATGGTATGGTTCAGGTTTTTCATAAAATCATAGCCCTTAACCTTATGAAAACCACCAGTAGAAATAATCAAGTGGTCACAAGAAATTGCTCCATTTTTCAGTTGGAGATGAAAACCATTTTCCACCTGATCAATTGATTCTACAGCAGATTGATACCGAATGTCAATTTTATATTTTTTGATTTCGCTTAAGAAACAATCAATAATGGTTTGAGAACTGTCTGTAGTCGGAAACATTCTCCCATCCGCCTCAATTTTGAGTTCAATACCTCTTTCCGAAAACCAAGCAATGGTATCGCCTGGTTGAAATTGATGAAAAGGACCGCGTAACTCTTTTTCGCCTCTAGGGTAGTATTTCACCAATTCTTTTGGGTCAAAACAAGCGTGGGTAACATTACATCTTCCGCCTCCAGAAACCTTTACCTTAGAGAGGAGTTGCGTTGTTTTTTCTAAAACCACCACTTTTAAATTAGGATTGCTCGCACCAATATTAATGGCAGCAAATATTCCTGCAGCACCTCCACCAATTACAATTACATCATATTTCATATCGATAGGGCCGTTTCATTTTTGATGGCAGTCATTACAAAAGAACTCTGTATGTTACTAATGTTAACAACCGCTGTAATTTTATTTTTAATAAAATTACTATAAGCGTCCAAATTAGGAACAATAACCTTTAGAATATAATCGTAATTCCCTGCAATGTGAAAACACTCAATGACTTCTTCCACATCTTGAATGTCTTTTTCAAATTGAGTCAATAAACTTTTTTCATGTTTTTGTAAAGAAATGTGACAAATTACCGTAACTGATTTATTGACTGCCTCACGGTTAAGAATGGCCACATACTTTTCAATTACTCCACTTTTTTCTAAGCGCTTAATTCGGTCATAAGTTGGAGTAACGGATAATCCGATTTTTACCGCAATTTCCTTTGTTTTCAAAGACGAATCTTGCTGTAAAAGCATTAGAATGTGTTTGTCGAGGCTATCTAAGTTCATGGTGTAAAAGAAAAAAAATCTTAAAAATGATTTAATGTTGATGAAGCAAAGATAATTATTCTTTTAATAGTGTGGTTTGTAGTTTAGTTTTCTTTACTATTTATTTTATCTCATTTTGTAATGGTGTATTGATATATTTGTAGGTAAATAAATTGTGTAGATGAGAGAATATATTGTGATAGGGGCAGGACAGGCAGGAATGGCAATTTCCTATTATTTAACACAGGATCAAAAAGATTTTTTAGTGGTAGATGCCAATAGAGATATTGGAGCACCATGGCTAAAGCGTTGGGATTCTTTAAAACTATTTACCGTAGCAGAATACAATCACTTACCAGGATTAGATTTTCCGCATCCTAAAGGCTATTATGCAGACAAATATGATGTAGCAAATTACCTTAAATCTTATGTAGAAAAGTTTAACATACCGATCGCTTTTAATCAGAAAATTAAAAGACTAAAAAAAGTGGAGGATCATTTTGAGTTAGAAAGTGAGGATCAAAGCTATAAAGCAAAGCATGTAATTGTAGCAACAGGACCATTTCATACTCCATTTACACCAAAATTTAAGAGTAAAATAGCTGAGGATGTTATTCAAATTCATAGTGAAAACTATAAGAGTCCAAATCAGTTGCAAGAAGGAGATACGTTGGTTGTTGGTGCGGGAGATTCAGGCGTGCAAATATTAGATGAGATCTCTGAAACCAGCAGAAAGGTTTACTTTTCTGGAGATACGAATGTGAAATCAATACCACAAGAAGTTTTAGGAAAGACACTTTGGTGGTGGTTTTCTAAAATTGGTTTTTTGAGTTTAAGTAAATATACTTGGATAGGTAAAATAATAAGTAAAGCAGGGCAGCCAATTATAGGTACCAATGTTAAGGTTCTTTTTAAGAAGCCTAATGTTGAATGCGTTGGTAGAACTTTAGATGCTGATCAAGATAAAATAGTATTTGAGAAGAAAGAGGTAAAGTCCATTAAAAATATTCTATGGGCAACAGGATTTAAACCCAACTTTAGTTGGATAGAAAATGTAAAGTTGGATACAAATAATTATCCAAAAAATTATAGAGGAGTTAGTGATATAGAAGGCTTGTATTATTTGGGATTGCCTTGGTTGTATACCCGAGGATCGGCAACTCTAGGGGGAGTGAAAAAGGATGCAAAATATCTAAACGACTACATTTTAAATAAGAAGTTGTAAAAGAAAAGGAGTTTGAAGCTGATGTAAATTTAATTGCTATGAATAAAGTATTTAATGGGTTAGAGGGTAAAAGAGAAACTGGTGAAGTTTGGTTTGATGTATTGAAACGTAAAAGAAATATTGGTCCAGCTATCGCATCAAAAAGGTATGATGAGTTTAATGAATCCACTAAATCTGTTCATGCAGGGCAGTATGATGATCCAACGACAAATGCTTTAGGAACACCAATTTTTCAGTGTTCAACATTTATGTTGAATAAAAATACTTATCAAGCAATAGAAGAAGGAAGAGGAAGGGATGAGATGATTTATACTCGGTACGGTAATCCATCACAATGGAGTGTCCAAGAAAAATTATCAGCCTTAGAAAATGCGGAAAGTTCTATTGTCTTTTCATCAGGTATGGCTGCCATTTCTTCGGCTTTATTAGCCATACTGGATAAAGGGAGTCATGTCGTTTCATCACGAGATATCTATGGAGGTACCTATAACTTTTTGTACGAAGATTTAGATCGTTACGGAATGTCAGTAACCTTTACTTCTCCAACCGATATTGCTGAAATAGAAGCTGCCATCCAAGAAGATACAAAAGTGTTGTATTTTGAAGCCTTAACCAATCCCTTATTAAAAATAGCGCCAATAGAAGAAATTGTAAAGTTGGGTAAAAAGTATAATTTGAGAGTAATCATCGACAATACTTTTTTAACACCATATAATATGAAACCGCTTGATTTAGGGGTAGATTTAGTGGTGAATTCTGCGACAAAATATTTAAACGGGCATTCAGATTTAATTGGAGGAACCGTTTCTGGATCCCGAAAATTAATCGATCGTGTTTGGCCACAAATGTTAAAAAATGGAGGGTCTATGGATCCGCATGCCTGCTTTATGTTGGAGAGAAGTTTAAAAACTTTTGCTTTAAGAATGAGAACCCACAATGCCAACGCATTAGAGTTGGCCACTTATTTAGAAAATCATCCGAAAATTATAAAAGTGTATTACCCAGGTTTAAGATCTCACGATCAGCATCAATTAGCAATGGCTCAGCTAAAAGGTAAAAATTCTGGAATGATAAGTTTTGAGATCGAAGGAGGAGATGAGAAAGCACATTTATTAATGGAGCACTTGCAATTGCCAAAAGAAGCCACAAGTTTGGGTGGGGTTGAGAGTTTAATCTCATTGCCTTACAATACCTCTCAAGCTTCATTAACCAAAGAGCAACAAAAAGGAATAGGAATCAACGATGGTTTAGTGAGGCTGTCTGTTGGCATTGAAGATGTAGCAGATTTAATTACTGATTTTAACCAAGCAATTGAAAAAATTTATTAAGAACAGAAAAAGATGTTAAATAACATAAACATAGCAGGATTAAGCGAATATGCAAACGAAGTAAAAGAAAAAAATATTGAAGGTAAAGCTACCTATGGTGTGGTTTTGAATTGGGTTAGCGGAACAAAAACAACCGTAAAAACCAAGAATATGATTTTCGGGAATCATAAATTGGTGAGAGATTTTGAATTTACCATTGATGAGCCCACCCAGTTTTTGGGAGTGAATTGCGCTCCAAACCCATCAGAATATCTGTTGGGTGGCTTAGCAGGCTGTATGGCCGTTACGTTTATGGCTGGTGCTACGCTCATGAATATTGAAATTGACCAATTGCAAATAGAGGTGGATGGAGAATTGGATTTAAGAAGTTTTTTAGGTATAGACAATGCTATTGATGCTGGTTTTCCCGAGTTAAAATTTATTTACCATGTTAAAGGTAGTGGAACTCAAGAACAGTACAAGACCTTAATGGAGAGAGTTGCCAAACACTCACCAAATTTTAATACAATGAAAAATGAGGTGATAATGATTGGAAATCTAAATTCTTAATTGGGCGTTATCATGGAGTTTCCGTTTTATTTTTTTTGAAAATAAAAATGGATGCCACTTCAATCCCTTAGACAATAAACGTAAATTAACTTCTTCTTAAAAATTAGACTAGCGTATTAACTTTCAAATTTCTCTTTTATAAGTAAGCCATAGGGATTATAATTGAAAATTGGGGGTTCAAGTCTACTTTTTTCAATGCCTTAAAAATGGGCTAATTTTGTTAATAATTTAGCTGTGAAAAAGGTAATTTCTTTCTTATTTTCGCTGAATGGATGCAAACTTAAATGAGATTTCACTTCACTTTGTTGGGAACAAAACTTTAGATCACTTATTAACCCTATCAGAAGATTTACTGACTGTAGATGATGAACTAGCGGATTTAATTACCAATTCATTTTTTGAAAGGTTTTCAACGTCTTATGAAGAATATCAGTTTACACACGCTTCGTCTTTAGACTTTAATGAAGTTTATAATTTTGCCAGAGGAATTTTCGAAAATAATGAGGAACTCCAAAACTTTTCTAAAAAAATAGCCCAAGAGCTTTATCAACAAACCAACCATCCTAACATTAAGGATGGAGAATTATACGTGGGTCTATTTTCTAATTGCGAATGTGATGGGGCTTATGTTGATGCGATAGGAATTTTTAAAACAGAAGTGAAAAATGATTTCTTAGAAGTGCATTCACAAAATGGAAATTTTGATGTTTTTCATAAACAAGGGATTGATTTAAAAAAAATTGACAAGGGTTGTGTCATTTACAATACGAAACCCGAGCAAGGTTATGCGGTTAGAGTTTTTGATAATCAAAATAGGGGTACAGATGCTCAATATTGGATTCAAGACTTTTTAGGACTTAAACCGATTGCCAACGAATACCAACAAACCAATGAGTTTTTAGGAATGACAAAAGCGTTTATTTCTAACCAAATTGATAATGAATTTGAAGTTTCTAAAACTGATAAAATAGATTTATTAAACAAATCTGTAGAGTATTTTAAAACCAATGATGATTTCTCTAAAGAAGAATTTGAACAAGAAGTCTTTGGAGATCAAGAGGTGATTGAATCTTTTAGAGGTTTTGATGACAGCTACCAAGAAACCCATGAATTGGAATTAGAAGATAACTTTGAGATCTCTGACCAAGCCGTAAAAAAACAAGCACGTGCTTTTAAGAAAATCTTAAAACTGGATAAGAACTTTCACATCTACATACATGGAGATCCTAATAAAATTGAGAAAGGAGTAGAGGCTGACGGAAGAAAATTCTATAAGGTATACTTTGATGAAGAGGCCTAACACTTCTTCACAGGGAATACCATGAACTATTTTTTGCGCTAATTTGTAGCTGAATATTAAAGGTGATTTTTTTTTAAAACCCTTCAGATTCCAACTCAAGTTGAAAAGTTTTAAAGTAAAAGTCTAAAATAATGAGGTACATTACAAAGGGAATGGTACTAATTAGAAATAAAAACAGATAAATACATCAACAGGTAAGACTGAAAGATAGTAGGGCTAGAGTCCTTACAGAAGGGGAGAATACGAGTGCTGAAAATGAAAGGAAACATGGTTGTTTTTGAAATAAAATAAAGTTTTGTAAAAAAAAACAGAATTTTATTATGATAACTAAAATTAAAGTGTACTTTTGAAGCTTAATTGTAACACTAACGTTGCATAAAAAATAATACAATGAATAAAGGAAAAGTAAAATTCTTTAATGATGCCAAAGGTTTTGGTTTCATTTCTGAAGAAGGAACAGAAAAAGATCATTTTGTACACATCACAGGATTAATTGATGAAATTCAAGAAGATGACGAAGTAGAATTCGAATTAGAAGAAGGAAAAAAAGGATTAAACGCGGTAAACGTAAGAGTAGTTTAATAACAACTATATAATTTTTTAAAACCTAAAGTCTCTCATTTATTTGAGAGACTTTTTTTATGCCCTAAAGTTTCTAAAGTAAACACTCGCTATCGTTAATGCCATTAACATTTTTCTTGCATTATCTAGTACATGATCGATTTAAGTATTAGTTGAAGCTTTACCGTAGATTGAAATGATTCGTTTTTCTCCATTTCAAGAGTAAATTCTTTTTTTAAATAGTTGACCAACTGCATTCGGATAGCAAATTGCCAGATTCAGGTTCATCAAAAAAAAACTAACTTTTTCTTAAAAAAAGAGTTGAAAATTAAGAGCACTTTCTTTTGATTATCAGTATCTTTTCAATTTATAAAAAATAATTCATGAAAATACTCCTTATCGAAGATGAACTCAGTGTCTCTTCCTTTATCAAAAGGGGGTTAGAAGAACAGGGGAATACTGTTTTACAAGCATTTGACGGAACTACTGGATTAAAATTGGCATTTCAAGATGAATTTGATGTGATCATACTTGATTTAATAATGCCAGGTTTAAATGGTCTTGAAGTTTGTGATCAATTAAAGAACAAACGCAAAACGAATACTCCGATACTCATGCTAACTGCTCTTGGAACAACAGATGATCTTGTTTTGGGACTTGAAACGGGAGCAGACGACTATTTAAGCAAACCCTTTAAATTTAAAGAACTCATCGCTCGCGTTAATGCATTGGCAAGAAGAGGGAGAATTAATGATGGAAAACTAGATGACCTCTTAAAAATTAACGATCTAGAGATGAACTTAGTCTCTAAGGAAGTTTATCGGGATGGCAAAGAAATTATTTTGACCTCAAGAGAATTTAAGTTATTGGAATACCTCTTAAAAAATAAGAATAGAGTAGTCTCAAGAATTGATATTCTAGAAAACGTTTGGGAAGTTGATTTTGATTTAGGAACCAATGTAATTGAAGTCTATATTAACTATGTTCGGAAGAAGATCAATCACGGTTTTTCAGTTAAAATTATTAAAACGGTTATTGGAATGGGGTATGTCATTAAAGAATAACAGATGAAAATAAGTACTCGTTTAGCCATAACATTCTCCATTATTGCAAGTGCTTTATTCGTAGCATTCGGACTGACTATCTATATTTTTTCTTCTAATTATAGACAAGAAAATTTTCAAGAAAGATTAAAAGAAAGAGTAATTATTACCGAAAAGATTTTTTTAGAGAAAGAATCCTTTAGTCCTGCGGATTTAAAAATAATTACCAATCAATTTCTCCATACTTTACACAAAGAAACAGAAGAGGTCATCCAACTCAATAAAGATATTGATCCTGTTTATAAATACAACTACCCTGAAGAGGTAAAACGTCAGTTACCAACTCTTCCTACTTTTGGATTTCAAGATGCCGAAATTCAAGGAGAAAGTAGCCTCTTTAAAGTCAAGGGGATAGATTACTTAATTATTGTTACTGCAGTAGATGTTGTAGGTTTAAAAAACCTGTCTTTCTTAAAACACTTAATCATCATCTTAGTCCTATTAGGAATTCCATTACTTTCCTTAAGTAGTTTTATCTTAGCGAAGAGGGCTTTAGTTCCTATCTCAAAGAAAATAAATAAAGCAAATACAATCAGCGCTACCAATCTGCACCAACGTCTAATTGTTCACAACCCTAATGACGAGTTAGGGAGTATGGCCATCGCGTTTAACAAATTATTAGACCGGTTAGAAGCCTCTTTTGAAGCTCAAAAAGCATTCATTCGTAATGCTTCTCATGAAATTAGAAATCCATTGACCGCTATAATGGGGGAGGCGGAAGTCATAAACAGTAGAGTACGAACAACCGCAGAATATCAAAAGTCCATTTCAACGATACTTTCTGAGGCGGAAACTTTAAATTCAACCGTGACCAATTTGCTACAATTGTCAAAAGTTGATGCGAATGAAGAAACTATTCAGTATCAATCTATAGTGCTAAATGACCTTTTACATGAAATAAAGGTAGGTTTTGATTTTATGAATCCGATAAACCAAGTAATACTTGATGTACAGGATGACAGTCAGAAAACACTAATTTCAGGAAATACAAATTTATTAAAAACGGCTATTCTCAATTTATTTGATAATGCAAGTAAGTTTTCCTCTAATAACATTGTTGAAGTGGGCTTGAAAAATGATAAGAACTGGCTAGTGTTAACCATAAAAGACAAAGGCATTGGGATTGGAAATGAAGACATTAAAAATGTTTTAACGCCCTTTTGCAGAGGGAATAATGTCATCAATGTTAATGGTTCTGGTATAGGATTATCACTTGCATCTAAAATCATAAATCTTCATGGCGGTGAACTTCAAATTAATTCTCAACTAGGAATTGGTACAGAAGTTCAAGTAACACTTCCTTCAATTATCAGCTAATTTTTCTATTCTAATCTTATCTTAATGTGAGTCTAATTCGTTTCTAATTTCCGATCTCTAACCTTGTAGAAAATTAAACATCTACTAATACAAGAAATCATGAATAAAAAACAAGGACTATTTTCTAATCTTAAACAAGATCTTCCTGCAAGTGTAGTTGTCTTTTTTGTTGCCGTACCCCTATGTCTCGGAATTGCATTGGCAAGTGGAGCCCCTTTATTTTCTGGGTTAATTTCAGGAATTGTTGGAGGAATAATCGTTGGCGCACTGAGTAACTCTTCTTTAGGAGTAAGTGGACCTGCAGCAGGTTTAGCCGTAATTGTTCTCACAGCCATTCAAACATTAGGATCATTTGAAGTGTTTTTACTCGCCGTTGTATTGGCAGGAGTCCTACAACTAATCATGGGGCTATTAAAAGGAGGAGTTATCGGATACTACTTTCCTTCCTCTGTTATTAAAGGAATGTTAACGGGGATTGGAATCATTATCATTTTAAAACAAATACCACATGCTTTTGGTTATGATGCAGATTATGAAGGGGACCTTACTTTTCAGCAAGCCGATGGCGAAAATACATTTAGTGAGTTATTGAATATGCTAGATTACATTTCCCTTGGAGCAGTAATCGTTAGTCTAATTTCTTTGCTCATTTTACTCGTGTGGGATCTTTACTTATCTAAAAAAAATAAGGTCTTTAAATTAATTCAAGGACCCTTAGTTGCCGTTGCTGCAGGTATAGGCTATCAATTTATTACCGCTGCTTATTTCCCTGATTTAGCTATTCAAAGTCAAAACTTAGTAAGCGTTCCTGTTGCAGAGAGTTTTAGTGGATTTATTAATCAATTTACATTTCCAGATTTTTCGGGCATAACCAATTCAGAGGTTTGGGTAGTTGCCATTACCATAGCAGTAGTTGCTAGTTTAGAGACCTTACTAAGTGTTGAAGCTACAGATAAACTCGATCCCAATAAACAAGTAACCAGTACCAATAGAGAGCTTCTTGCCCAAGGTACAGGAAATATTATTTCAGGATTAATAGGAGGTTTACCCGTAACACAGGTTATTGTAAGAAGTTCTGCAAATATTCAATCTGGAGGGAAATCAAAATTGGCAGCCATTCTTCACGGCTTGTTCCTTTTAATCTGTGTTGGACTCATTCCATTTGTACTCAATATGATTCCGCTAGCCGTTCTTGCTTGTATTCTATTTGTCGTGGGTTTTAAACTGGCAAAACCAAGTTTGTTTAAACAAATGTATCAATTAGGATGGAGTCAATTCTTGCCCTTTCTAATCACCATTTTAGGGATAGTATTTACCGATTTACTTAAAGGAATAACAATGGGAGTAGTTGTAGGTTTGGTAATGCTGCTTCGAAATAGCTATAAAAATTCTCACTTCCTTCACAAAGAAGTAGTGAAAGAAAATGGACAACGAAAGGTGAAGATGACCCTTGCCGAAGAGGTTACTTTTATTAATAAAGGAGCAATTCTAAAATCATTAAAGAAAATAAAAGAAGGAACTCACCTCACCATTGACATGAGTTCATCAATCAGTATTGACTATGATGTATTAGAAATTATTGATAATTACAAAAGTACAGCTGAAGAAAAGGGAATAAAAGTCAAGTTAATTAATAGAGGAGAGCTTCAGACAGCGGATTATTAAATCAAGAAAAAATCAGAGAACATGACCAATATACAAGTAAAAACATCGAATAATTATTTAGTGCTTATTGATTTTTCCGAAGCTTCTTATCACGCATTAAAATATACGATTTCACTGGCTAAATCGATTAAAGGAAATATTCACGTCTGTTATATCGGTAATCCGAGTATCATAGAAAATGAAGAAAATCAAATTGCAGCCTTAAGAGAACTCAATACGGAGACTAAAAAAATTAAAAACAAGATGGGGGCTATTGTTGAAATGATAATAGTAGAAGAGATTAATGCAATTCCTCATTGTTCCTTTGGAAACATTATTGATGAATTTAAAGCGTTAAAGCATCTGATTCAACCTGATGTAGTTATCCTTGGAAAAAAGGCCGCAATAAATCCCAAATTATCGGGAAAACTTACCAGCTATTTACTGAATGAATATGAGGGTTCATTATTCATTATTGGAGAAGAGAGCACCTTTCAAGAAGAAACTGAAATTTATGTTGCGTGCAATGAAAATACTCTTGAGACCTATAGCCCTAATCTAATTTTATCAATTAATAAGCAAACCAAAGCACCTTTAAAACTTGTAAATATAAAAAAAGAAGATTCAACCGAGAAAATTAACGTACCCAAAATCTGGAGAGAATCTTTGGACAAAACAGAGCAAATAATAGATCTTGAGCTTAGTCCTATTGTTTCTGGTGGCTTATTTCATTACCTTAAAACTAAAGAGATAGCGTTACTTTGTATAGGAAGAGGGAAGCCCGTAAAGTTTTTAGAAAGGTTTTTATCAACTAAAACTTCAATTGTGTCTGATGTTACTCATAAAATTCATACCCCCATATTAGTAATGGGTACTCTTTCTAACTAGAGTTAATGAATTTAATAGCGTTTCATTTTTACAAAAAAAGGAAAGAATTAGATTCAACTTTAAAATTTTACACTTCGATAAAAAAAATGTAATTAGCGGCCATAAAGAGGTTACTTTTACGGGGTAAGAATAGCTGCTGATTTTTAATTGTTGGAGGTGTATTTAGGCTACTTTTTTAGACGGTCCAAGTATCACATTAAGGGAATTCAGTAGCGATACACTTCATTAAAAAAGAGGAAGATTTATGAACATAGAAATTGCAACATTTGGAGCCGGTTGTTTTTGGTGTATTGAAGCCGTAATACAAAGGCTTAAAGGAGTTAAAGAAGTGCATTCAGGGTATACAGGAGGAACCGTGCCTGGAATTCCTAGCTATAGAGAAGTGTGTTCGGGGAAAACTGGACATGCCGAAGTTATAAAAGTAACCTTTGATGCTGATGAAATCAGTTATCATGATTTAATTACCATTTTTATGACGAGCCATGATCCCACTCAATTGAACCAGCAAGGTGCCGATAGGGGTACTCAATATAGGTCTGTCATTTATTATCATTCTGCAACTCAAAAGAATACTTCAATAAAAGTATTTTCAGAAATTGAGGGATATTTTTCGGATCCAATAGTTACAGAGTTAACAGCAGTGAAAGCATTTCACGTTGCCGATAAAGAACACCAAGACTATTACAATGAGAACGTTGGAAATGGGTATTGTAGCATTGTTATTGATCCAAAAATTGCTAGACTTAGAGCGATGTATTCCTCCAAATTAAAATGATTGAAATCCATACACCATCAGAATTTGAAGCCTATCTTCAACAAGATAAACCAATACTCTTGGATTTCTATACCGATTCTTGTAACCCCTGTAAATCCTTGCTTTTTATTTTAGAAAAACTCAGTTTTAAACATAAGGAACAAGTTGTTTTTCTAAAAACAAAAGCAGATCAAAATATCGAACTGGCCAAACAGTTTGGCATTACTAAAGTACCTACCTTAATTATACTGAAAGATATAGAAAATATAGAGAGAATTTCAGGCTTGATTACAGAAAATGGACTCCAACTAAAATTAAAAGAAATCCTAACTTAAATTAAAAACGATGACCACACTAATTGAAAGTATTAAGACCTATTTTTCTAAAAAAGAGAACAACGCAACAACTGCTGCACCAGAAGGAATGTGTCCAATTTGTTGGGGACATAGTGAATGGGATGGCCACTACTATGAGTTAAGAAAAGATAAACACCTAAAACCGGATAGTGAGCAGTATGAAAACTTCATCAGTAAAGTGGTAGACAAGCACATCAAGTCTACACATCAACATGAAGATCAATACATTTGTACAACCTGCGACAAACAAATTTAGGAGATATCGATATTTTTGGAATCTGCTGATCAATAAAACCATAAGATGAAAAATAAATTAATAGGACTACTTACTCTTGCAATTATATTTACCAGTTGTCTTAATACATTAGAAAGTAAAAACAGTCCTCTTAAGGAGGTCAAAGAATTGACTGTTTTAGCAACGGATATAGATACCTTGTGGGAGACAAAAAATGACCAACCTAATTCTTATTGGGAAAATAAATTGACAGCTGAACAATATCATATTTTAAGGAAGAAGGGTACTGAACGTCCTTTTACACATCCTTACAATAAGAATAAAAAAGAGGGGATTTATCAATGTGCTGCTTGTGCAAATCCTTTATTTAATTCTACTACAAAATTTAAATCAGGAACAGGTTGGCCAAGTTTTTGGAATTATTTCTTTTCTAAAAGTATAAGGGTTGGAGCAGATAATACCCATGGCATGTCACGAGATGAAGTGGTGTGTGGAAGGTGCGATGGACATTTAGGTCACGTTTTTGATGATGGTCCAGCACCTACAGGTTTACGTTATTGTATTAATGGCGAAGCATTGCATTTTGTTGAACAACAAAACTTAACAACGGCAGTGTTTGCTCAAGGTTGTTTTTGGTGTGTAGAAGAGATTTTTGAAGCCGTAAAAGGAGTCAAAGATGTGGTGTCAGGATATTCTGGAGGAACTGAAGTGAACCCAACCTATCAACAAGTAGGAGCTGGAAGAACCTCACATGCTGAAGCGGTTAAAATAACTTACGACCCTAAAAAAATAACGTATCAAGAGCTGTTAAAAATTTATTTTAATTCCGGAGACATTACACAAGTTAACGGGCAAGGAAATGATAAGGGAGCGCAATACCGTTCAATTGTCTTTTATAACTCTGCAATTGAAAAAAAACAAGTTGAAGACTACATTCAAGAGCTAGAAAAAACTGGAGAATACCCTCAAGGCATAGCTGTTGAAGTCGTTGCTTTTAACGTTTTTTATACTGCAGAAAGATTCCATCAAGATTATGTAAAACTGAATCCTAACGAAAACTATGTGAGGTCAGTTTCAATTCCAAGGTATAGGCAAGCCATTAAAAAATTTCCAGAATTATTAAAATAAGCGATCAAGAGCTGCTTATTTAAGGAGAAGTTGATCGTAACCACATTTAATGGGGTATAAGGATGCGATTTTTTAAATATTTAACAAACTATCAGCTATAAATTATTAAAATAACAAGACCATGTCAGATCAACAAATAGAAACCTTTAAAGCAACAGCTATTGGTAAAAATTGGCCAACTACTGTCTCCATTACAGGAACTGAATTTACACTTCAATTAGATGAACCAGTTGAAGAAGGAGGGACCAATAGTGGAGCAAACCCAATGCAATACTTTGCTGCATCACTTGCAGGATGTCAAAATGAACAAGCACAAGTAGTCGCAGAAGAACTTGCTGTGAAACTAACTAGAATAAATATCGATTTAGAAATCGATTTGGATCTTTCTGGATTTATGGGCACTAGTGAACACTCCAATAATAGCTATAAACAAGTACGAATGAAGACCTTAGTTGATGGAGAATTGAGCGATGAGCAAGTACAAGAATTAGGAAAGAGAGTAGATGCACGTTGCCCAATATTAGGTTTACTAAGAGCTGGAGGATGTGAAATTAATAGCTCTTGGAGTCTTGAGTAATCAGTTACATTGATCTATTTAGAATATCATTCTGCTCAAGTTCTTTATCAGAAAGGTAAATTACGCCAAGATATTTTCTAAAAGCATCATCTAATAACTCCAGCACTTTCATTTTTCTTTCTAAGGTCATCTTGGAATTTGTAATTTCATCGATCAGCTTATTTTTAAGTTGTTGGTTTTTAATTTTCATAACAATCGTTTTATGGAGTGGAATCACTTTAAAGCAATTGATTCACCAAATGATATAAGTTTCTGCTAGTCAGTTTGTAGGAAGGTTTTTAGTCGCATTTACTTTTCCCGATTTGGGAAAGTAATTCTTAATAATAGAATGAGAAGTGCAAATGACGAGCAGTAACTTTAACCCAACGAGTAAAAAATACATCTAAAGTAAATTTTACGTGACTGAAACACACGATAAGTAATACGAGAAAAGAGGAGAACGGCTTGTTCATAGATGCAAAGCAATTCACCCAATTAAGGCTGAACCATCTTTTGTATTTTTCATTAAAAATAATAGGTAATAAAATGTTGGAATGAATTCTCCATCTTGTTTTCACCAACATTTGGACGATTAAAAGCGGAGCAATTAAACCTGCATTATGCATTAGGATTATAAAATTTTGTCAAAAGTGCACTATTTATTAGCTTTAGGTACACCTTTTAAAATTCACCAAAATGGTTAATCTTCCGATAGCATATTCCCAAAAGCAAGTGACTCCATTTGGGGGGATGAGTTTGATGAAAAGATTTAGAGATCAAACAGGCATTTGCGACCATCTCCAAGAGCTGAATCTTCCTAATCCAGGCTCCAAT
>JAWUVT010000038.1:0-31905 GCA_034112225.1 Flavobacteriales bacterium
ATTCATTTGATGAGTCATTTGATGATTCATTTGATGATTCATTTGCTAATTCATTTGATGATTCATTTGATAATTCATTTGATGATTCACTTGCTAATTCATTTGCTGATTCATTTGATGATTCATTTGCTGATTCATTTGCTGGTTCATTTGTTGATTCATTTGATGAGTCACTTAATAATTCACTTCCTGATTCATTCATCAATTCTTCTGAATTAATATTAGAATCAATGCTTTCTTGGATTGGTGTTGCTTCCTCAATAGAAGCTAAGGGTTCATTAGACACAACTGCATCTAATGGCGCCATCATTTCTGCCTGATCCTTAAATAGCCCAACAAATTCTTCTTGTTCTATTAAATCACTTTCTAACCGAGCAATTTCACTCGTAAACGCACCTGCTTCAGCTGCACTAGCTTCAGCTTTTAACACTTTTTTTTCTGCAAGTATAGTTGCAATAGTTTTTGCCCATTCCTTATGAATATCAACCTTTTGTATCGAGTTTTCATAAGTGTTTTCTGTTCCTACGAGACTCAATTTAGACGTGAAATTCTCCTTGATATTTAATTTATTCGTTGAACTCGCGTTATCATTTTCATTTGCTGATTCATTTGCTGATTCATTCATCAATTCTTCTGAATCAATGCTTTCCTGAATTGGGGTTGCTTCCTCAATAGATGTTAAGGGTTCATTAGACACAACTGCATCTAATGGGTCCATCATTTCTGCCTGATCTTTATATAGCCCAACAAATTCTTCTTGTTCTATTAAATCACTTTCTAAAATTGAAATCTCATTTGCCAATTGGTTTTGATCCTCACTACTCGCTTCAGCTTTTAAGCTCTTTTTTTCTGCAAGTATAGTTGCAATTGTTGTTGCCCAATTATTATGAATGCCAACCTTTTCTGTGACATTCGCATAATTATCTTCAGTACCAATCAAATTTAATTTAGAAGTATACTTCTCTTTATAATCTTCCTCTTTATCCAGTTCATTTAAGGAGTTAGCAACAGTTCCTTCAGCACTAGAACTTATTAATTCTGCTGAATTATCTTCACGAGTACCTGAAGAAACTGTTGGTGAAATTTGTTCTTCTGAGTTTTCATTAGACAGCTCATTCGCAATAATTTCATTTGGTTTCATTATTTCTGCTTGATCTTGATAAAGTCCCTCAAATTCTTCTTGCGCTATTAAATCACTTTCTAAAATGGCGATTTCATTGGCAATCTCATTTTCTTTATCGCCACTAGCTTTAGCTTTTAATAGCTTTTTTGCTGCAATAGTGCTTGCTATTGTTGTTGCCCAGTTTTTATGCACTATGGCCTTAGTTAAGCTATTCTCATAGGTATCTTCATCTCCAATTAAATTTAATTTAGAAGTATAATTTTCTTGATAATCATCTCCATCATAAACTTCATGAAACGGATTAGATACGGCCTCTTTATCTTCCTCTAGGATAACTTCTTCGGTGCTTGAAGTTAATTCTTCATTCGGATCAATTTCTGTTACTGAAGCTAACGCCTCATTATTAGAGGCGTTTAATGTTCCATTCTCTGCGTCTCCTCCTCTTGATGCTGATAAATTTCTAGCTTGCTTTTCATATAATTCCCCTGACTCTTTCTGTTCTATTAAATGGTTTTCTAAAACTGAAAGATCATCTTCGACACTCTTTTTCTCCTCAGTTTCAGCTTCGATTAACTCCATTTTCTTAATCAAAATTTCTTGTTCAGTAGCAGCTATCCAATTTTTATAAATTTTTGATTTATGAGCAACTGTTTCAAAATCTTCTTGATCATCAAGTAATTCTAATTCTGCGGCATATTGAGCATCATAATCTATAAGACTCCCATCAGTGTTCATCATATTAAAATCTTCATCAACATCTGCGGAAATAGAAGTTTCCTCATTGTTAAAGCTCGTTGTTTCAGGAGTGATACTATTATTGTTCGCAAGCAACTCTTCCATTTCAATAAATTCCGTTTGCTTTTCTAACTTTAATCCTTCTAAAAGGGTTAACTGTTCCTCTAGCGCTGTCTTTTTATCTAAATCTAGTTCAGTAGAAATCTGCTTTTTTCTAATGGTTATTTCATCACCAATGTCTTTTATCCAACTTTCGTTGATTTTCATAATAACTTCAGGTTTCTGTTCTTCAGTACTATTATTAGCAATAGCTGTTAATTGAGAACTATACTTGGCATTGTAATCAATTATTTCTCCTTCAGCATCAACTATCCCATACTCCTCTGTATTGTCTTTAGCATTAGCTCCTTCAGCGAATTCGTTTGAAGTTTCAGGCAAAATCTCTAGAGTAGCAATTTCATTCATTGCTTTTTCATCAGCATACAATCCAACTAACCCTTCTTTTTCGAAATAAAGTACATCATTTTCTAATTGTAGCTTTTTCGAATCTTCAATTGTTGGAGCAGTACCATCACTTTCTGTTAATAATAAAATAACAGATTTTGAAGATGCATTTTTATTTATTGCTGCTACATAATTTTTTTTCGAGACAATTTCCTTAGCTCTTGAACGTTCTAAATCAAACTCAACATCTTCTGCATCAATTTTTAAGGCTTCAATCCTTAATGTTAAATCTGCGAGATCCTTTTTCCTTTTTGTCGTTGCTTTTGTTGTTTCAAGATTATCTATTGATTCTGTGATTTCAATGGATCTGTTTTTCAGTGCCGTTATAGCATCTCTATCCTTATTGTATACTCTTTGTTTTTCAATTAAATCTTTACCAATAAAAGCCTCTTCTGTTTCTAATGCTGATTCCATATGATAGGTTGCCGAAGCAATTTTATCTAAACTAGCTATATCTGCCTCAGCATCTGTTCTATTTCCATTGTCAATTTTTGAATTTATAGACTCTTCTAAAGAGGTAACATTCGCTAAATCAGTTTCTCTTTCTACAATTTCATTCTCTATGGTTTTTGCCAATGCTAAAGCAGCAACAACTTCATTAATTAATTGAGCAGCTTCAAACTTTTTACTTTCTGCAATCACGGATTTTCCATTCTCAGCCAAAGTTTTTGATTCCTTATATAATGCTTTTGCTTCCGTACTTTTTACTTTAGCAATTTGGTAAGAAGAATTGACTTGTTTTTTAGAGGTTGCAGTTTGAGTTTTAATTTTTGAAGCTGTTTTTTCAGCATTGTTTACAATTTGGTCATCAGTTAAGTCGCTGTAAACCGACATTGTATTTTCTTTAGTCAATTCTTCTTTCGTAGTATTTACATTAAGTTGTGCTTTTTGTTTTAACAAATTTTGGACTACCAAAGGGTCATTAAAGTCAAATTCATCAGATTCATCAAACAAATTCTTTACCACTAACTTTTCCTCATCTCCCGAACCAACTAATCTCAACTCTTGTTTTAATGCTCTAAAACCATCTAATTTAGGAATATCAATTATTGCGGAATGAACTGGAGCATCATCATTTGTTTCTACTAATAGTTTAAATTTACCCCCATTACTAGGAAACGTTAAAAGGTATTCTCCACTCACTTTATTAGTATTGTAAACGCCATATCTTCTATCGTTATCTACATCTTTAACTGTAATTGTTGCTTTTTTTATTGATGGATTAGATTCTGCTAGGAAAAACCCTTTAATAATTGAGTGTTGACTGGGTGTTGATTCTACAGTAACATTATAAACGGTTAACTCCCCCTGTTTACTTGCTCTTGAAGATGCAAAATAAGCCAACTTGTTCTCTATATCAGAAATATACAAGATATCATCTCCAGGGGTATTAATTGGGAAATCTAAATTTTCTGGATAGCTCCATTGACCAAAATCATTTAACGTAGATTTAAAAATATCATATCCACCCATACTGTTAAATCCTTTAGAACTAAAATAAAGCGTTCTTCCATCGGGATGTAAAAAAGGGTAATCTTCATCAAACTCAGTATTTATTATAACACTTAATAATGTTGGCTTACTCCATTCTCCTGAGGGTAATTTAATTACTCTATAAATATCTTTTCCTGTATCTCCTGCTTTTCCATAAGATGAATAAACTACCATACTCTTGTTTTCACCTAAGTATATCAATGATTTCTCATTCGCTTTAAGATCATACTTTGTTTTAAAATCATCTGGTTTAACAATAATTTTTCCACCAATTCCATTGAGTTTATAAGATCTAAAAAAATCAGATTCCTTAATTTCTATTTTACTTAACACCCCAATATCACCGATACTTTTAATCAATTGCTGACCATTTTCACACATTACTATCGCTCTATCTACTTTATATTTTTTGAGTTCTTTTGAGCTTGCTTTACTTTTAAATTTGTTATAGGTTTTTATTGCTAAAGAAAAGTCGTAATTATAATGATATGCTTTCGCTAAAAAGTAATAGGCAACAGGATCAACATTGGGTTTCGTAATTGCAAATGTCAAATATTTAAGTGACTTTTCTTTCTCATTAGATCCAAATAAGACACAAGTTCCATACTTATAATTATAGTTGGCATCTTTAGGATAATTACTTAATAATTGAGAAAAAAGCTTTATAGATCCCACATAATTAGCTTCTTCAAACATCTCGTTAGCCGCATTCTTTAAATCTTCTTGAGAAGCATATTGCGCCTGAATCTTCAATGAAGTTAGGAGTAGTAAAGTTATTACTACAAGTATTCTATGTATATATCTCTTTATCATATAACTATTAAACCAAATGGAAAATTAAGACTATATATTATAAGGATGCAGTAAATCGGTATTTCACTAAATTAATTATCAAATTTCCGTAAAAATTCTTTTTTCTTCTTTGGTGAAGAATACATGTATTGATATAATTCTTGACCTTTTAAGCCTTTAGATTTTCTTTTATCTGGTTTCATATCTGTAATGTCAGCATTAAAATCTGAATCTGAAGAAATCACCTGCATGATACCTCGAGTGTAGGTAAAGAAATACCAATTGTTTTTATCTACTTCTAAGTATATTGTAAAAACATCTCCACTTCTTTTTTTAATTAACTCGACTTTTCCATTAACATATTTATTGATTTGTTTGTTTTTAATGTTACTTAATCCCAATTTACCAAAAGATTTAAAGGACTTACTGTCTTGACTCCATCTCATTTTTAAATCATTAAAAACAATTGTTTTATCTAATGAGTTAGGAACTTTCTTAAATTCTCCATTTAAATTGGCTTGAGCGATTAGCTTATCCCCTTCAACTGCTCCTACAATTTCTCTTAATCCTTTTTCAAATGTTGGTCGATCCAACTTCGCTGGGTCTAATGAGCTTGCTTCTAGCAATTTTTTGGTCATCTTTTTTAAAGCATCCTCATTAAAGAAAAAGTCTACTACTACAACCATATCCATAATCACTTCACCATCTAATTGATTATGTTCTAGGACTCCAGCACTAGTCATATCCAATTGACCTGTTTCATTCCCTAAATTGATTTTCCCTTCAGCGTAAGCCTTACAATTTTTAGTGTTTAAACTCAAATAATCACCTCCAAATGACATCTCTTGCAATTTGTCTTTATTGGATATTTTATACGTTTCCTTTTCTTTATCATAATAGACAAAGCCTTCAGCAGACAAAACAGGTATATGACTATACTTTTTCTTATTATTAATAAAAGAGGTGTAAACACCTAAAGAGTCAGGACTTAAAAACACGCTAACAGATAAAGGGTTTCCGTTAACATCTTTAGTGGTACTATCTACAGGAATATATATGTCTGAAGGATTAATTTCTGATTCAAAACTAAACCAGTTTCTTGATAATAAATCACATTCATGAAATATTCTAGAATACCCATCAAAAGTTAAGTATTCATTATTAGCAAACAGCTTCACACTTCCATAAAAATCATAATTAGGACTCAAGGTAAAACTCACAGCCTCCTTAAGTTCCGCTGAAGCATATGTCTGTCCTGAAGAATCAACTCCTATGTTTCCTAGATAAATAGTTTGAGATTTCTCAATTTCATCCACATAATCAAGATACCCTGTTCCCGAATATTTTTTCTTCCCAAAAACATTAATTGTAGAATTATAAATATTGTGATTCTGGGTTACAAAACTAGCAACCACTCTTGAATTATTAAGTGTACGCATTTTTGCCTTTTTATCTATGACTACATCCCCACTGTCAGGATAGACCATTGCATCAGCAATATTCAAGAACCTAACTCCTTTTGCATAGATTACTTTTTTCTTTAAATCATACGTTGCCTTGGAAGAAAAGAAACTTAAAGAATCTTGTTCTGGATTGACTGAAATAAACTGAGCTCCATCAAGTTTAACTCCTGAAGCATCAGTTTCCTTAGCCTGTCCAGCTGAAAGTTCAATATCATCATTGTCCATGAACCATTTAAATTCTTCCATAAAACAAATGTATTGCATAGGTTCAAAATTAATAAAAGAGCCTCCACCATTAGAACGAAATTTACCAAATCGCTCACCAAAAGTTACATAAGCATTTACATTTACTGTAGAAAAAGCGAGTGCATTATCATCTTCTCCATCAACATCTTTCAACCTGAAATCGGCAGTATCGGACATGAATTCTTTAAATTGGAAAGTAATCAAGTTTGATTCTACCTCTGCTTTTTCAAACTCAAAAACACCGTTTCCAGAAAGTCCATCAGGTTTAATCATAGTTTGACCATGCATAAAAGATTCCATATCATACATTGCAATAGGCTGGCTTCTTTCACGATGAATCATTACATCATCTTCTGGAAACCATCTGGTCATAACATCCAAACCTTCTACAGAGGGAAATTCTACAGCAACGGGACTCGCTTCTACATTATAATTTTGTGCTATCGCATTCATTGAGTCTGGAAAAAAGATGAAATCATTCGAGTAAGTAGTAGAACTGATATATTCTAAATCACCACTCCCTCTTAATCCTTCATTACTCATTTTAATGGTATCATTAAAAGTTCCTTTCCCACCATACATAGGAAATCCATCTGAGGGGGTATTCCTAACAAAACCTAAAGAATGGTCAGGCTGTAAATAAAGTGTTTCCTGAAAATCTGGAAATATACCTCCAGAAAACATAGTTCCTTTTAATTTTAATTGATCATTATCAAAATTATCGAGACTATCTAGTCTAAATGGTTCCACATGAAAATAAAAATCTTTACGGTTATAAACCCCATCTTGAATAGATCTCTTATCGTAAAACACATAAGAATCTCTGTTACTATTTAAAATTGGATACTCATCTGAACGTTGCACTCCAGATTTATTGTTGGGTTTATCAATTAAAAGATTTCCTGTAATTTTTTCTATTACAGTTTTAACTGGTCTTATAATGGGTTCTCCATATCTATTGAACCTGCCTGTTTCTGCGCTTATCCTTAATGAATCGACATTGGGCATATCAATTTTAAACTCATCATATTTAAATAAAAAGTTATAGCCCATAATATCAAACCTACCCGCTTTAATTTGTCCACTAAAATTAAAGTCTCTATTCTTTTTAAGAATTATTTCTTGGTGAGATGGATAAATAATTACCTCTTGAGAATCACTAACATTTATACTATGAACACCATTAATCTGTAAATCATAATTAAGTAAACTTAATGTGGCATTACTACTTCCTTTTACTTTAGATAGAAACCCAATAACATCATAATCTACATTACCTCCACTGGCTTGCACCCATGAATTTAACTTATCTTTTACTATAAAAAACTTACTTTCATAATTATAATTTATAAAACCTCTATTAGACAAGTTAAGAAGCATATTTTCAATAGAGGAGTACGACTTTAAAGTAAATCCTGCTAACTCATCATTTGTAATATAATTGGTATCTAGTTTCTGTGATAATTGAAAAATGGTATAAAGTGGATGGTTAGATGACAAGCCCATAAGATTCATATAGGCATCTTTTTTAAAATAATTAGAAGATATAAAAGTGGCGTCTGACTTCGTTCCTCCAATCAAATTCTCAAATTTAACCATTGGCGAATCTATTTCCCAAATTAATGACTCAAAATTCATATCTACTTGATGATAAGAGTTGAAATAAGGGGAAATTGAAATCCCTTTATTATCTCGTATTAAAGAAACTTTTCTTTCCTTAATAAAAAACTTAAAAGAAAGTCCAGGATGATATATAGAATCTTGTTTTAAATAGAAAGTAGATGATGCCGCTTGCGAGACTATTCGCTCTGGTTTTATAATAAAAGCTTTGGAAGTCATTTTTAAAAAAGGTATCTCTTCCCTTTTAAAAATTAAATAGGCATCTTGATCCCCCCTACCTCTACCTACTATTTTTCTTCCATACAAAGAGAATCCACCAATATAATCAACCCCTTCTGTAATGTCATCAATTTCAAATAAAGCTTCATAAGAATCAAATCTAGGGTAAGTAGCCTTTTCCATTTTCACATTCGCTAATACTTTTTCTGAAAGAAGACCAATCATTGGCTCGTCTAAATAATAATAATTATAAAAAGTGACATTGGGTATTTCAAATTTTGGAGACTTTAAACTGAATGAATAGCTATCAATATTGGCAAAAACAGAATCTGAAGAAAACCCTGCTCGCTCCCAATTTATTTTTCCGCCCTCTCCGAACCATTTAGCTTCTGTAGGATAGTATATTCCTTTTGTGTTTTTAATAACAGAACTATCTCCTTTAGAATAACAAGTTAAAGTGAGTGCTTCAAACTCTATGGTAGGTAAACTATCATACCCAAACGTATAATTACTATTGTTTGCTGCCCAGGAATTGGATGCTGATTTGTACAATAAATTTTCGGAAAATAAATTATTACATGATTTTAAGTAGGCTGTATAATTCTTTTTACTTTCCCCATTAATTAATTGAATTAGAATATTTTGCCAACTTTCAAAACTCTGTTCAGTTTGATACTTACTATTAACAAATTGAGATACGGTAAACAAATAGTTCTTAAAATCAGGAAATGGTTTTTTTCTCTTTTCAAGCATCAGATTCGATACTTTATAAACTCCTTCTTTTTGTTTCTCAGAAAATTTCCCGTCAAACCAAGACCAAGAGAATTCATCCATAACAGCTACCCCATCATCTTTTCTTGAAGAGGTTAAGAACTGTTCCATCTCTTCAAAAAACAAAGATGAATCGGATGAAAAGTGTTTTATTTGTGAAAATCCTGAAAAGGAAAACAAAAAACAACTGGCAACAAGAAGGTATTTATAAAGTCTAATCATTTTTTACTAAATGTAATATTATCCAATCATTTTTACTTTCGGTGAAAACCAACTCCAATCCTAAATTAGAAGTTGAAGCTAACAACATTTCAATATCTGAGCTAAAAAAACCACTTAACAATAAGCTTCCTCCACTCAGCATCGCATCAACATATTTACTCATATCATTTAAAAGAATGTTTCTATTGATATTTGCAATTAAAACATCAAAATTAGACTCTATTTTTTCAGCACCACCCAATTTCACGACAATACCTTCACAATTATTGTTCCCAATATTTTCTAAGGCATTATTATAGGCCCATTCATCAATATCTATTGCCTCAATTGTTGCTGCATTTTTCATTTTAGCCAAAATTGCTAAAACGCCAGTACCACAGCCCATATCTAGAACCTTTTTAGCTGCTAAATCTAATGCTAATAATCTTTTAATCATTAGATAGGTTGTTTCATGATGACCAGTACCAAAAGACATTTTAGGGTCAATTACAATATCATAGTCAACTCCATCTAGCTTTTGATGAAAAGGAGCTCTAATCACACATTGATTCTCAACGTTTATTAATTCAAAATTCTTTTCCCATTCAGCATTCCAATTTTCATCTTCAATTATTTTTGTAGTGGCAGTTATTTTAAAATCAGAATTTGAAATAATGCTCATTTCACCAATTAAGACTTCCTTATATTTATCTTTCTGAATATAAGCTTGAACCCCATTTTCATTTTCTACGAAACTCTCAAAACCTATCTCGCCTAATTGAGCGATTAAAATATCTCGGCCTATTTCTAAAGGAGTAATTTCTGCTGTAAATTCTATATAATCCATAAGTTATTTCAATTCATCATAAAAAAACGAAAAATTTAATAGAGGAACTAATAAATCACTTATTTTTTGCAATTTAAATAATTATGTTTTTTGTTAAAAATTTTTAGATAATCCATTTTTTTATTTATGTTTGCATCCATACTGTTAAATAATATAGGATGAAAGCTACCCATGTAATTGTTGAAGAAATTATTAAAAAATCTCCTTTTTTAGAAGAGGCTTTAGCCGAAGGAATTATTAACTTATCGTCTTTATCAAGACAGATTAAGCCGGAAATTGAGGAAGAACTAGACAAAGAGGTTCAGATAGGAGCTATTGTTATGGCCCTAAAAAGGCTCTCACCTAAATTTGACCCGAACTTAAAGATTAAAGTTAGACAGGTGATCAATAAGCTTGGAGACATTACAGTTCGATCAAAAATTACTTATTATACTTTTGCTAATTCAGACTCTATAATTGACAAACAAACAAAATTATTGAATCTTTTAAAAGGTCGAAAAGACACTTTCTTTACGTTAACTCAAGGGGTTTATGAAACCACTATCATTTTAAGTGATTCTCAGAATAATGAAGTGGATACGATATTTACCGAAGAAATACTTATCCAAGAAACTAGTGGGCTATCATCCATTACGATTAAGCTACCAAGTGAAAACGCAGACGTATCAGGTATTTATTACTTTATATTGAAGAAAATTGCTTGGGAAGGAATTAACATTTTAGACATTATTTCAACGATGCATGAATTTACGATTATAGTTGATGACCAAAGTGTTGATAGGGCTTTCTCTATTTTAAAAAAAATTAACTCAAGTCTTTAGCATTTAATCTTCACCACTTTCGTGTAGGCTTCTTGAAATTTCTTCAAATTTAATTCGCTTTTCATCATCAATTGTATTTAACGGAGTAACTACTCCATCTCTAAATTTATAACATTTTAGTTTATCTTTAAACACAGCTGACTTGTATATGGATTTCCCTAATAACATTCTTGCAGCTTCTTGTACCCCCTCAACAATTGAAGGATGGGGATGAATCATATGCGCTAATTCATCTATTCCTTTATCCATATACATTAACAGTGCAATACTTTGAATGGCAGAAGAGGCATGAACTCCAGCAGCTCTCATTCCCAGCACTTTCATTTCAGAATCATCAGAAACGATTAATTTAAAAAAGCCTTCTGGATTCCCCATCGATATTGCTCTTGCAATTGTTGAATAGTCTACTTTAGCAAGACGATAAGGAATGTTTTTCTTTTGAAGATTTTGCTCACTTTCTCCCACTGATGCAACTACTGGATCTAAAAACATAATCGTAGAAACGTTGTCATAATTAATGGATTTTACTGGGAAATCAGCAAACATTTTTACTACGGCATGCCTGGCCTCGCGCTCCCCAACATTTACCAAGGGTATTCTACCAGAAACATCTCCAACAGCAAAAATATGAGGAACATTGGTTTGGGTATCCACATCTCCAATATGAACACCTCTTTTACTCATTAAAACTCCTGCATTTTCAATATCTAAAGAACTAATATTAGGGGTTCTTCCAATGGATAGCAAGGCTTTTTCTACCTTAATGACTTCTAATTCTCCTCCTATGGTCTCAATTTCATACTCTACCATCCCATTCTTAATTTCAATACGTTTTAATTGAGATTTCCGATGTATTACAACACCTTTTTTCTCCATATTTTTCGAAATTAAATCTGAAATGTCTTTATCTTCAAAAGGAAGTATTCTTTCTGCTCTATCAATGATATGAACCTTCGTTTTTCCGAAATTCGCAAACATAGTAGCATACTCACACCCTATAACTCCTGCACCAACAATCACTAAACTCTTTGGGAATTTATCTAAATGATGAATCCCATCAGATGTCATAATTATTTTTTCATCAACCTCTACATTTGGCAACTTCCTAGGGCTGCTCCCACTTGCTATAATTATATGCTCCGCATAAATAATTTTATCTTTTTCTCCGGATTTGGTTATTTTTATTTCTTTGTCAGAAATAAAGCTTGCCAACCCTTTTTCATAAGTAATAAGATTGGTTTCTGCATGAATAATTCTAAGGTGACTTGTTAATTGAAACTTACGATCAAAAATAGCCTCTTCAATAGTGTTTTTTACTTCGTCAAAAGAAATATCTATTTCTACAGCCTTTTCTTTACCTAAATCCTGTTTTACTTTTCTATAACGCGTAGAGAGCTCCCACATCGTTTTTGAAGAAAGAGCTCCATTATAAATTCCTGCTCCTCCTAACTTTTCTTTCTCAATTAAGAGTACTTTTTTATCAAAATCGATAGCTCTCATCGCAGCAGCATAGCCTGCAGGACCTCCGCCAATCACACATAAATCATACTTTTCCATACACGAATTTACTCCTTTTATACTTGTAATTTTAAAAGTACTCAAAACTTTTAAACCCAGTTAATTAGTCTATCTATATAAGTTTATAGGAAACCTAACTTTAGATTAAATTCCATGTCCATTTCCATCTGTGATCACCTATTCTATTGGTCTATTAAGGTATAAATCAATTCAAATGCTACTGTTTATTTTTTAAAAAAAATTTTTAAACATCAATTTCTGAGGAAATCCTATGCCATTATTTCCCAATACACACAGGTAATGCTTGTCTTTCAATAAAACCTCTTTATCGTTTAAATATTCCCCAGCTTTTCTGCTGTTACTTTTCGCTAATAAAAAGGAAGATCATAGGCCTCGTAAGTTTTTACAGACTCCTCAGATTTAATATATTCTTGAATTTTGTATGAAGGAGCGATCAGAAAAGTACAATTACCAGATTCTTTAGCACGGCATGAAATTTCTACAAAAGTAAAGTTGAGAACAAAGGTTTCTTTACCCCACCCAGAAGAAGACAAAGCATTCATCATTGAAACAAAACCCTCCGTTTTTCATCCATATTTCTTCCAAAAACATGCTTCAAAAGAATAGCGTTAATTCTTTTTAACTGAGAAATTATCATCTAGTGAAGGGTTACTTTCCAAGAGAACATCCATAAAATTTCAACATCTATATTCCAAATGAACTGACCCAGCAGATAACTTAGGAACTACATCCTCTATGTTCAAAGGAAAATGAAACGCTTTGGCACCCTCTAGGAAAAGAGCATGATTAACGTCAGATAAAAATCTCACCCAATTCGAAAAAAATCTTCTTCATCATTATTTGATTATAAATATTTGTTTTACTAAATACCCAACTGACCAAGAGTATGCCTTAAATAAAACATTCCCTTTCGTAGTTAATTTCATTTATTACTATGAGAGGTATGATAGAGACTCTTTCGAATTATTTGCCAAGCAAACTTTCTGTTTGATCAAATATCTTTCGAAAACATTCAGGAACCTTAACTTTTTTTCATTGAGGAGAGACAGACTCTACTGTATCATTAAAAGCGTTTTCTACCTCAACAGTTTTAGAGGTTTAAATTGCTATTACAGCCCTCATCATTCTAGTTCTTAAAAGAATTAAATTTCAGGGCTTGGACAATTGTAAATAAATTTACATTTTTTGTAAATAATATTATCTAATTCAATGAGTGATGCTAATGCTAATTGAGAATAGTTTTGTGAAGCATTTCTAAAGCTACCCACTTCAGTTTGCCATAAGGTTGTTATTAGGTTGATATCCCCTTTACTCGGATTAATGTGATTGATTGCATTCCTTACATTTCCGGCACCTGCATGATAGGTGTGTAACACCAATAGTTTGTACCATAATTCATTGGGGGCATAGCTTATCCCTTTTGAGTTTAAAATTTTATTGGTTTCTGGAATACAAATGGTTCTAATTAGTTTGGCTGAAGCCCAAGCAGATTTATCAAAGTCTCTTCTCTCATCTTTAGCTCTATTTACTTTCAATCCTAAACTAATTGCAACACTTTTCATGATTTGAAAGGAACCATAAGCGCCAACAGGAGATTTTTGCATTTTATTTGGACTTTCTATTAATAAAATTGCTTGAGCAAAAAAGGGATCAACATTATTTTCTTTAAATATTTTAATGCCTTGACCGATACTGGGAATTACTTTATCAAAATCATAAAAAGCTTTTTTACCAGAAGTCATATAAACATGTTCATTTTCAGGTAATCCGTAATAGTTTTTTACACTATCTCTTATCGCATCCTTCACCAGCTCTGTCAGTTTATCCCATTCTTTAACGGCTACTTTCCGAATTACCTGTCGTGAGCTCCCAATATTAATTAATGCAGAATCATCGTCCATTGTCATTAAGGTTCTCCAAAAATTAGGTTGTGCCAACTGATCCCAACCCTGACTGTAAAGCTGAGTGTTTTGAACAAATTGGTACGTTAAAGAATCATGTAATCCTGAAACTTCTACCACTTTATCCTCCTCAACAAAAGACTGTGCAACACTAGTGGAAATTAATCCTAGAAAAACGATAACGAAAACTATTTTCAATCTAATCATATATCAAAGTAAACGACAATTTACTGAGTTTGTTACAGCTTCTTTTCTATTTATGAACATCCTGAATTTAATTACTTTAAATGAATCTCATTTACAAATGTTTTAGTAGGCTCTGAACTTCGCATAATCAATTTTGGTTTCGAGATCAACGTCAAGAAGTGTAATTTCAAAAAATAGGTTAATAACAGATTATGAAATCAATACTAGAACAAAATATCTAGCAGCATCGTAAATTTAGCTCTGCTAATTTTTGCATAATAAAATCCATTTACTTTTCATTATACTGAACAAAACTGAAGCCAAAAAAGTCCCTTTAATCAATATTTTTCATTTTACATTCGATAAAAACAATCCATATCCTTACTTCCTGAATCCTACGCAAAAACTATACTTCCAAAATATAAAACAGAATATGAATCAGGCGCTATAAATTCAATCTTTTTTTTCCAACTTATACATTTCATTTTCTAAAACAGAATATCCTTGATCGTAACACAAATAATACAACTCCTCTACTTTTGTTGTATCAACCTCTGTAATGTAATTAAAATCAAAGCCCATCATCTCTAGCTTTTTTTTGCTTACGGTTCCACTCCCATTTGGATTTAATGTTTCTAATATCCTCCAGTTTTTACGTAAACGATTGTTTATATTTCTAATCAGGTTTTTACCGTCTTTATTTAATTTATTATTAAAAGAATTCCTACAATAATCTGAGCAAAACTTTTTATCAATCCTACCTGAAAGAGGGTCATGACATTCTAAACATTCTTTTTTTTCCATACTCTTAAATATACAAACAATTAGTTTACAAGCAACTACAAACGAAAACAAACATTTACTAACCGATTAATTTTATTAAACGTTTATACTTTTACTTCATAAACTTGAATCAATCAAGTTTAGTTAATACAATTTTATTCACCCAAAATTTAATGCTATGAATAGTTTAAGAAACAAAGTACAGTTAATCGGTCACCTAGGTATGAATCCTGAAATTAAAAAATTAGACTCCGGAATAAAAAAAGCTACATTCACTATGGCAACAAATGAGTCTTTTAAAAATTCCAAAGGAGAAAAAGTTGAAGATACACAATGGCACAATCTTGTTGCTTGGGACAAAAAAGCGGATATTGTAGAAAGCTATTTACAAAAAGGCAATGAAGTTGCCATAGAAGGTAAACTCACGAATAAAAGCTACGAAGATAAAGATGGAAACAAACGATATTATACTGAAATTATAGTGAATGATATTTTAATGTTAGGAAATAAGAATAAATAAATGATCGTTATTTCAACTTAAAGGCAGCAGAAATATTCTTCTGCCTTTAGATCATGTTCTATACCGAGTTAAATTCATAATGGCAAGACAAAAAATTACACAAAATTCAATGCAACCAATGCCACTGAAAAAACTATCTGTATCAAGAAATAGTTGAGCTAATAAAATTTTCATGGAGACTATGGCTTATAATTAGGGTATGAAATGCTATCCGAACCTTAAGAGTCTAAAGACAAATATACAAGCGATTAAAGAAGGTATTGGATGACTTGATATACTAATCAAGTTATTATTGGAATTCCAATCCATGAAGTCATGATTCCAATCGTTAAATTTTTTGCTACTCCAAAATGAATTTCAGGTCCCAATATTGTATACAACATATAGCTTTCTCCTTTTTCTAAAGGCAATCCGTTAGTGGTGAAAAAATATCGAGTAGCGAAGATATCTTCAGAAATGAATTCGCCATTCGCATTCAATTGACCACGACTCACTTCTCTCATTTTTTGAATTTCATATTTTGGAATAGAAACTTTCCCTCTATCTTTAGTCTCTATCAATACTTCTTTTGCATCCTGAAAAAGGATAATTCCAACAAACTCTCCCCCACTATTTGTAGTAATAACAACTATTTTATTACTGAGCACTTCTGTAGAGTCTCTATCCGCTTGAGCCAAAGAAGTCTTTGTATTTAAAATGAAAAATAAAAAAAATGAAATTGAAATAATTGTTCTGAGCATATCCATTTATTTTAAAAAACTTGATAACAAGTGAAATTTTATTAAAACAATTAAAATTAAACGAAAAATAATTAAAATCATTAATGCTTTATCATACTTTTTATTATCATTTTATTTTCTAAATCTATTTTAACAACATAAAAACCAGCCTTAAGTCCATCTAACTTTAAGGTAACACTCTGCTTACGCTCATAGGTGTACTTATGAACTAAAACGCCTATTGAGTTATATATAGTTACTTTTAAAACTTCATTTTGATCATTACCTGAAATTGTCAGTTGATTCTCAAATGGATTAGGATAGACATTGATTTCAGATTTTTCACTTTCAGCAATGCCTGTTGGCAAATCTACAATATTGATATTGTCCAAATAGATGGAATTACCATAACCTGACTTATTTTCGAAATAAAAATCAACGGCACTTAAACCAATCACAGCACTTAAATCAATCGATTCATTTCTCCATTCACTAGATTCAGGTGTGAAAAAAGAAGGAGTATTGATTGCTGTCATCAACTCATCACCACCTTTAGACCATAATAGATTTTTCGTAACACCACAATCGGAAGAATAATAGACCGACAAGGTATCCCTTCTTGATGCCCAATGAGGTGCATGAGCAACATCAAAGTTTAATTCTGGACTATTGATTCCTGTAAAGTCATAAGCTGGTGTAACCAAATAATCGGTTTCTCCAGTAAAATCTGTAGAGTTATTATCGATAACAACGCTTGAAGCACTTAAACCATGCCCTCCAGAAACAGTGGAAAGCTCCCAAGTGACGCCATTGTCATAATTAATTAAAGACCAGTCAACAGGTGTAACAGTCCCTCCCTCAAAACCTTCTGAAATCGGCAATGCATTACCTGATAACACTAAACTAACGTTGATATAATCTTCATTAAAAATAGAATCTACTCCTAAAGGGTTTGATGCGGCTAATGAAACATCATAAGTTCCTATAGATGGATAACAAACAATTGGGTTTAACTCTGTGGAAGAGCTGGGTGTTCCTCCAGGGAAATACCATTTCCAATCCACCCCTAAACCAATTGTTTCATTTATAAATTGTGTGCAATTTCCAGGACAAATATTCGTATCACTAGCACTAAACTGAACTGCGGGTATTGTTCCTAAGAACAAGTCTGATTCCCAAATTCCTCGACCATACGTTGCTGCTCTTATTTTTCCAGTGGGGTAAAAAATCTCTAATTCATTCACCATTACATTGGGTAAGCCTTCCATAAAAGATTCCCAATTTAAAAGATTATCATTTTTATAATAAACCCCTAAATCTGTTCCCACATAAATAGCGTTATCAGAACCCGTTTCATACACGACACAATTGATGGGAATATTGGGTAAGTTTCCCGACACGTTACTCCAACTCCCTCCACCATCTTCGGTTTTATAGATCTTATTTCCATTGCTAAATCCAGATAAACTTACCCATAAAATGTCGGGATCTAAATCATGTACAGTTATGTAGGATATAGAAGTTCCCGAAAGACCAGGAGTGATTGTTGTCCAATTTGCTCCACCGTCAATCGTTTTCTTTAAAGAATTTAATGTTGCTACATAGATCACATCAGAATTTGAAGGCGCAACGACTAAAGATCTTAGAGATCCTGGACTAGTTCCAAAAGCTGAAATAGTACTCCAACTTCCGCCTGCATTAGTTGATTTCCAAACATTAGAATAGCCTGCAAATATGGTGTTATGATCATTTGGATCTAATGCATATGGTGTAACCCAAGCTCCATCTTCAGTAACATCTCCGGAGATAAAGCTAAATGAAGCTCCACCATTAGATGATTTATAAATACTTCCATTTTGCGAGGTTGAATACATCACACTTGGGTCCGCATAATCAACAATACACTCCATACCGTCACCACCTGTTACATGTGTCCATGTATTATTATTCAGTAGCGAACAGCCATTATCTTGAGCTCCCGCCATCAAAACCCCCGCATCAGAAGCACTTGCTCCTATTCTATAAAATTGAGAATTTTGAATTCCTGTTGTGATGTCCGAGAAATTTCCTCCATTATCGGTTGATCTAAAAATACCTCCATCTGAACCCACAAAAAGGGTGTTGTCATAAAAGTCTATGGTATGAATATCTGCATGCACATATTCAAATCCTCCAGATGGCCAACTCCATTGTGACAATGCGACTAAAGAAGCCCCTCCATCAATAGACTTCCACACATTAACACCTCCTGTATAAACTTCATTTTTATCCGTTGGCGAAACGGCCAATGCCATATCATACCAACTTTGACCTCCAGTATCATCTCCATCTGTAGAGTACCCAAAGACATTGGGTGTATTGGTTCTTAAGGTAAAGTTATCTCCTCCATCTATTGACCTATAAAGCCCTAAAAAACCATTGTCATTAGCATCTGAGGCTAATAAATAAACATAATTGGCATCATGAGCTGTTACGGCAATTGACAACCTACCTGAAGTTCCAAAAGGAGTTCCATTGCTAACACTAATAAAAGAGCCGGCAGCACCTGCCGTTGTTGATTTATAGAATACAGAACCTGTACAGGCATACATAATGTCAGAATTACCGGTATTAATTTCCACATCTTTAATTGCCCCATTTAAAACCATTTCCCAAGTTATTGCGCCATCAGTTGTCTTCCATAAGCCATTAGTCGTTGCTGCCCACAAAACATCTCCATTGGTCGGATGATTGATAATTTTACTCATGGTTCTACTTTGTGAAGTAGACCAATTTAAACCGGTACTATTCCAAGTGGATCCACCATCAATCGATTTCATTACACCGATACTGTAAGTATCATTTCCGTCTCCATCTCCCGTAGCCAAATAAATAACATTAGAGTTATTTGGATCAATTGCGATACCTGAGATGCCTAATGCCGAAAAATCATCGGTTAAAGGAAGCCAGTTCGCACCATTATCAATGGACTTCCAACAACCTCCTGCGGGAGTTCCTACATAAATTACAGCACTATTATTGGGATCAACAGCAATCACATTCACTCTTCCGATACCAGGATTCCATCCAATTGAATTCCAACTTGTAGGCCCAATAGGATTCCAATTTGAGGATTTTTTTTCATTGCTTTTATTTGCTAAACTGTATTTTTTTTGGAATTTATTATGCTCTAACCAGGCTAAACTTGGGTTCGCAATTATTCCGAGCTCATTAACCCTTGGCTCCATAAAATATTCCCACCGCTTAAATTGCTTCCAGCCCTTTCCTTTTATATACTCCTTTCCATTCCAATATGCATCAAATGCATTTTTTACTTCATAGAAATTAGAATTCTTCTCTTCCATTAATCGAACATATTCTTGAGATTTACTCTGATGAATAGCAAATAAAAAAAAGAAGGTGAGTATTAAAATACGTTTCATAGGTTTTATAATTTATAAAAAGGTAAAGCTAACCATAATATAAAAGATATTCCGACCATTCCAATAAGGGTTAGGATTCCAATTTAAAGGCATAAAAAAAGCGACTAATTTTCATTAGTCGCTTTTCTTCATTTTAACGGTACTTCTCAAGCACTAGCAGTTTCTAATTGTCTGTTTACTTTTTTAAACAAACCTTGCAATACTTTACCTGGTCCTACTTCAGTTACTGAAGAGGCACCATTTGCTATCATATTCTCCATGGTCTGCGTCCATTTTACAGGCGCAGTCAATTGAGCAATTAAATTCGCTTTAATTTCTTCTGGATCCGTAACTGCCGCTGCAGGAACATTTTGATAAATGGGACAAGTTGGAGTGTTAAAAGTAGTGGCATGAATTGCGGCTTCTAACTCTTCTCTTGCTGGCTCCATTAAAGGGGAATGAAATGCGCCTCCTACAGGTAAAACTAATGCTCTACGTGCTCCAGCAGCAGTTAACTTTTCGCAAGCTTCATGAATAGCACTTACCGTTCCTGAAATAACTAATTGGCCTGGACAGTTATAGTTTGCTGGTACGACAACTCCATCAATCGCAGCACAAATACGCTCGACAACAGCATCGTCTAAACTTAAAATTGCAGCCATCGTAGACGGAACTGCCTCACATGCTTTTTGCATGGCTAATGCTCTTGCAGCAACCAATCGAAGTGCATCTTCAAAGTTTAATGTCCCATTGCCTAATAATGCAGATAACACTCCTAATGAATGACCTGCAACCATCTCTGGCTTAAAATCATTCCCTAAGGTTTTTGCTAAGATTACCGAATGTAAAAAGATAGCAGGCTGAGTAACTTTTGTTTGCTTTAAGTCTTCAGTTTCACCTTCAAACATGATGTCTGTAATTCTAAAACCTAATATCTCATTGGCTTTTTCAAACATTTCTTTTGCGATTTCAGAACCTTCGTAAAGGTCTTTACCCATCCCAATAAATTGAGATCCTTGACCTGGAAAAACGTATGCTTTCATTTGTCTATTTTAGTATTAATTAATATTAAATGGAACTCACCAAAAGCTCGTTTCATCTCTATTTATTTTAAATTGAATGACAAAAGTAATAAAAGAATTTCGGGATACAAATTCTACTTGTGCTGTTACTACGAAGAGTTTTCTAGATTAAAAAAGTGTTAAAAGAAAGTGGTTTTAAGGTTTAAAATTCAATTTGATTACCTTTAGCAATCGTATGAACAGAAAAACCATAAGAACGATTATATTTTTAGCGATTTTTTCGCTGATTGGAATTGTGGCTACTCAAATCTTTTGGGTTAAAAACGCCTACAACCTTCAGGAAAAGCATTTTAATGACAGGGTTCATATCGCTTTATCTAATGTAACTCATGATCTTTTAGACATTAATAAAGATGAGTCTGAATTGTTTAATCCGGTTAAACAAATCTCGTCCAATTATTACACCGTAATGATTAACGATACGGTTAATCCCTATTTATTAGAAACTTTATTACGAAACGAGTTTTTAGAACGTAACATCAATATCGATTTTGAGTATGTTATTTATGATTGTTTTACGGACTCTATTGTTTTTGGAGATTACATTTCATTAGATAAAATGGAAAAAGACAATATTCAATCTAAATCTTACAATATGAAATGGGATAAAGATGGTCACTATTTTGGAATTCTCTTCCCTTCCAAAGAATCTTATATCTTAAGTAAAATGGGCATGTGGGTATTCTCTTCTTCGATCATTTTAATCATAATGGTCTTTTTTGCTTATACGATTAATGTCATCCTTAAACAGAAGAAACTTTCCGAAACCAAAAACGATTTCATCAATAACATTACGCACGAATTTAAAACTCCAATTTCAACCATTTCACTTTCTGCAGAAGTGCTATTGAGTCCTAACATTTCTTCAGATCCTGAACGATTAGCGAATTACGCAAGAATAATTAAGGAAGAAAACAACAGGCTTAAAAATCAGGTAGACAAAGTCTTACAACTGGCCACACTCAACAAAGACATCCTGAAATTAGAAGATGAGCCGATTAACTTGCACGACCTCATTCATCGTTCGATGAAGAGTTTTAGTTTAATTATTGAAGAACGGTACGGAAAAATAACCGACAATCTTCTTGCTGATCAATTCGAAATTTTAGGAGACGAAATACACATTACTAATACCATTCACAACCTCATAGACAATGCCATAAAATACTCTTCAGAAAACCCTGAGGTTAGAATTGAAACGCACAACCATAAGGGAACGATTGAAATAAGTGTGAAAGACCATGGTATTGGAATTCCATTAGAGAGTCAGAAACATATTTTTGATAAATTCTACAGGAGACCTACAGGGAACATACACGATATTAAAGGATTTGGCTTAGGCCTAAATTATGTAAAGACCATTGTAGAAGCTTATTCTGGATCCGTAAAATTGATTAGTAAAGTAAACGAAGGCTCCACATTTGTAATTAAACTTCCACTAAATAACTAGTTATGGCAAAAGAAGTAAAAGACATCAACATATTATTAGCCGAAGATGATTTAAATTTAGGCTTCGTTATTCAAGACAATTTAAAAACGAACGGCTATCAAGTTTCTTTATGTCCTAATGGGGAAATTGCATTAAAAACTTTTGCGAATGAACCATTTGACCTCTGCATTTTAGATGTAATGATGCCAAAAAAAGATGGATTTACGGTGGCAAAAACCATTCGAGATGTTAACAAAGAAATCCCCATTATTTTTTTAACGGCTAAGACAATGCAAGCAGATAAAATTACAGGCTTAACCATTGGTGCTGATGATTACATTACTAAACCATTCGATTTTCAAGAGTTAATGTTAAGGGTAGAGTCCATCTTAAGAAGAACAAAAATTTTAAACACAGAAGAAGAAGTTACCATTGAAAATTACCAGGTTGGTGAATATCGTTTTGATGTGAAAAATCAATTGTTAGCACATCCTAAAGAAGAAAAAAAACTAACAAAAAAAGAAACCCGTATTCTTACCTTTTTATGTAAACACCAGAATGATATTGCCCCAAGAGAATTGATTTTAAAAAGTATTTGGGGTAATGATGACTATTTTAGTGGAAGAAGTATGGATGTGTTCATTTCTAAATTAAGAAAATACCTTTCTTATGATCCTAACATTCAAATTAACAACATCCATGGGGTTGGGTTTAAGCTTGAAGTTAGAGTCTAGTCTTTGGTTGTTCGCATTTAGTTGAGGATGAAAACCCACAACCAATTCTGAACACTTTTCAACTCCAGTGTTTTGTTTTTAGTATTTGCTTACTAGTACTTCGCTCTTGACAATCAATTACCCAGTAAATAGATGGCTAATTTTCTTAAGCTGCGATTATAAAAAACCCCTCTTATTTTCTCGCACGGCTGTGCCGATTGACACCTATTTCTGAAGCTTATGCTGCTATTTCGACAAACCTTAGCCACTCAATTTTGATGAGGATAAATAACTTGAAGAAGAGCTTGAATAGAGTTAGCCACAGGGGTTTATTTTCCAACTTCAACGCTTTCCTCATTTTCTTCAAATCTCATCCTATCACGGCTAAAAAAGCATTGACTTGAGCGGAGTTATTTCCTGAAATATAGTTTTGATTCATTCTAAAATCAGTTTTTTAAATGGCCAATCACTGACACAAGAGCAGCTCCTTTTCTCAACTTTTTCTTTTCAACTCTTTTTTGAACTTCAGCATCTCCTCTAAGCAGTCTATAGTCTAGTGTGAATTGGACTAAATTCTTTTATTTAAATCTTTAGCCCAATTCTTAATAACTTTTATTATTCTGCAGAATTATTTCACTTTACATCCCCTTCTTTCATTTATTTCCCTTTTGCTGTGAAGAAATTTCTTTTAATTTAATAAGTATCTCGTCACTATTATCACGACTTTATTCTTCATTGTCATCCTCTTCTTTACAGCTAATTATATCCATACCATCTTTAGAGGGAAGACTTTCATTAATTTTAATAGTTTGATGCTCATTAACACCTATTTTCATAGTTGGATTAACAATTTGGATGTTTATATTAGTTGAGGAAAAGACGCTAGAGTTTTCATTTTGAACATTTATATCAGGATGATATCATGCTAAATATTTTAGACTCCATACCATATAATTGCATTTTACCTACCACTTCCAAGAGCTTATTTTCTGCTGATAATGTATTGAAATCTGATTCCATTTTTGCATAAGCTAAAGCATTAGCAATAATGTCTAATAATGAGATGTAGCTTTTATAACATTCTTGATTGGGTTCAAGACCATAGGAAAGCGCTCTGATTTTAGTCTTAAATTCTTCTTTATCTTCTCGTTCATTAGCAGAGAATAGTTCCAAATTTGGAGCGCAGATAAATTGCTGGACAAGTAATGCTTCTTTATTATTGGTATTGATCTGCTTAAAGATATTACTGAGACCTTCAAGCCACTCATAACTTTGCAAGCTTTTCTTTAAGGTTTGTTCATCTTCAGTTAATAGGTAGCCTATCTCAAAATATTTCTCTAAATGGCTGATATTAATAGCTGATTTAACAATCTCATCATTATAAACTTTGTTTGATTCAGACATAGCCTAATATATATCACCATAATCACTCCATATTCTAGCTGCAGTAATAAGCTTTATTTGTAACTGATCTTTAAAGAAGTTGTCACTATCTATTTGATCTGATTCAATTAAATCTACTAATAATGTTGGAGATTCAGTTGGATCATTTAATTCTTCATGGCGTTGATTAACAGCAATCTCTCCATCAAAAATAGCTAACTTCTCATTACAAAATCTTAGGCTATTAACTACAGTATGAACACTGCACATATAGTCATCTTGTTGTTCTGGACATTTGGCGTTAAAAATATGAAAGCTCTTATCATCGCTAAATTTATTTTTTAAAATAGCTCGAAGGACTGGTAACTGACTATTCGTACTTATTATGTCTACACCTACGTCTTCTCTGGTTGTTCTTTCTCCCATACTGTTATAACGTAAAGAATTACTAAATATAATAACACCTTTCTGAATATCAATTACTACTGATGTAAAATGTGTGCCATCACGATAGGGAAAAGTGATATATTTTTTGCTAGCTAGATCAGCATTTTTAATAATGGTAATTGCATCTTGTAAGACTACTTCGGGGTTGCCAACTATATTTAAAACTTTTCCTGATCTGGGGCCAATCACTAAAACATCATTACGATCACGAAGAAAATAGGCTAGAGATAAAAAAACTTGGTCATCAGATAAAAAACTACTCTGCACATTCTTAAGACTTAAAAATGAATTGTAGATTCCTGTATTAGTATCATTTAAACTTGGGCGTTTAGTCTTTAATCCTTTTTTTATTTTAGAGTTGTTTATCAAATATTGATCTACAATTTTCGCAATAAAAACTTGCTGTTTTTGGCGGATACGGGAGTTTTTATTATCGTTATTAATGGATAAAGATTGAAGATAATCCTGAATATTTCCTTGTCCAATAGTTTTTTTATTGGATGATTTGTTTAAATTTCCTAGTTCGCTTAGATCTAGCTCTTTTTCTCGATCTCTTTTTCTACCTATAAATTTATTGGTAGTATTCATATTATCTGGAATTTTAACTTGGGCAGCATTTGATGTTAGCTCATTAGAACTTAATGGGTCAGCACTTAAATAATCATCAATCATTTGATTCAAATACAGTTGAAACTTGTCTTTTCTTATTTCGCCATTTTTAATAAGCGTCACCTTATTCATTTTCTTTTGTGTGCTACTAAAACGCTCAAGAGTAAAACCTGCTTTTTTTTCTAAAATAGTGCATACCCCAGCTGCATCTGGTAACGCCATCTCAATCCTATTAGCAGGATTCTGAAAGTGAACCATTTTTAAGGCGACCTCTTTTCCTGACAAACTCTTTGCTTTTTTACTTAATAAAATATTGAGTAGAGTAGCATACTCTTTTACAAATTTATTGAGCTCAACAACATCATCATCATCATCATCATCATCAGACAACTTCTTTTGGGAATCTCTGATAGAATTGGAAGAGTTTCCTTCTAGCATGAAAATAATTAAATCACTTTTATTCTCTAAATTTAGTAGATTATCTGATTTTATTTTTTCTGGAAAATTAAAACTTATAAATTGAAATATTTTCCTGCATTTATTAATATAGTTATATGCCTGGGTGATCTGATTATCACTATACATCTCTTTCTTGGAATTTGTTTTGTTGACACCTTCAATTTCTTTTAGAAAACCCATAATAGGATCTGTTATTTCGTTTGATTTATGTTTTAAATACAATGTATTTGCGCCTTTCTTCTGTAATGCGTTAATACGGTTATAAATTTCCCATAACTGCTTATCTTCCAAATCGCTTACATTGGTGCTCTTGCGGAGTTGAAGAAGCTGATTAACTTCAAACAGAATATTAAGCACTTCATCTCTTATTAGATTTTTGGGATTAAAATGGGTGACTAACTCTTCATCCTTTTTACTAAAACATTCCTCTTCATCATTCATTTCTTGAGGTTCCTTCAAAGGCGTTTGGTCTTTTTCTTTTAAGTCATCATAATGCTTGCTACTTTTTAATTTTTGAACTATGGCAGAATAAGATTTTCCATTTTTATTCATCTTTAGAGCTTCCTGCCAAAGCGCTTGGTTTTTTTCTTTTAAACCATTACACCAATTCTTATTAACGAATAATTCCTGATAAATAGCATCATAAGATTTCTGATGGGCTCTCATCTTTTGAGCTTCATTCCAAAGCATTGAGTCTGTTACTTTTAAACCAGAATACCAGCGCTTGCTAATTTGTAATTCTTGAGATTTACTTTCTTGCAAATCATTGTCCTCTTCTAATAACTCAGAACCTGTATTGATGTCCATGCCACCTTGATTAGTTCCCCCTAGATCTACTGTTTTTTTTATAACGCTGCTTGGAATTTTGTTGTTATCAGACTCTTGCTCGTAAGGAATATCATGTTGATTCTCACGGTTTATTTCTTTAGGTTTCTGAAACACTATTGTTTTGTTCTTAATTGCCACTGCCTCATTAAATGCAGCTAATGCCTTCTCACGAATATCTTCAGCTTCTTTACCTTTAAGATCAACAGCCAAATCAAAATATGCCTCACTAAGACAATCATAAGTTTGACTATCAGTAGAGTCTAATTCAGAAATAATTCGACCTATTTTCTTTCTTTTTTCATCAGTTTTCATCAGTTTTCATTTTAAATGTGTTATGTTAATAAGATTTCAATTCGCTCCATTTCTTACAAAGATTTTGTAGTTTTTTAATCTTACTTTTTAAATCAACTCACGCTTCCTTAACCAGAGCAAAAGTGTTGGAATATATTTGGAGTGAATTGGGCTAAAGCCTTTTAGTTAAGTTTTTAATATTATGGGTATAATTCTTTTATCAATTTGTTCATAGGTTGAGTACGTTTTCCAAGAACTCCTAAGAAACAGCGGATTCTTTAAAACATTTTTTATTAATAAAACAAATGAGGGATAGTTGCATTCTGGATTATTTATACTTTCCTTATTGTAAAACACACCGTACATTACAGCAACTATTTTTTCTTGAGTTACTTTTTTGTTACTTGTAAATCCTATGGTTATTTGTGCACAGGCAGCCCTAAATCTGTTCGTTGTTTTTCACTCAATTCTAGCACTATTTATTTCATGTTTTATTTTTATAGTTTAATTCTGATTATTTACGTTTCCTAACGTTATTGCTGGTCGCAGTAGTAATTCACCTTCTTTAACGTTAAAAATAGCTATTACTTGACTCAGTGTTACTCACCAATTGTGGTGAATTTCTTCTTTCTATTTCAGAATATAATTTTAACTTTTTTAAGCAATCAACCAATGTTCTTGATAAAAAGGGATGCAATAAAGAACTCGATATGGTCTTTCGTCAAACCTTAGTAACTCATTTTTTGAGGGGGATAAAATCACTTGAAGATGAGCTTTAAAATAATTGCCCACAGGGTTTTATTTTCCAATTTCAACTCTTTGATCCTTTTCTTCAAATTCCATACTGTTGCTGCTAAAAAAGGATTGGGTTGAGGAGGTGTGTTCCTGAAAAATAGTTTTAATTCATTCTAAAATCAGTTTTTAAATGGCCAATCACTGCTCAATAGCAGCTCTTCTTCTAAACTTTTTCTTTTTAACTTTTTTTGATCTTCAGTATCTCATCTTAGTGTTAGATAGTCTGGGATTAATTAGATTAGTTTCTCTTATTTCTTTTTTCTCTTTTCCTCCTCTATCCTAAATTATTTCAGTTGGTAGGTGACTCCTTTAGAAATGGAAATAAAATTAAGAGGAATTATTAAAATAGCGGCTTAAGAAAATTCGTCACCTATTTACTAGGTAGTCCATAACTTAAATAGATTTACAGAAACCATTGCCAATTTCTTTCCTGAATCTAAAACACAAGTTTGTATGGTGCATTAAATCAGAAACGCTTGTAGGTATTTAGTCTGGATGGATAATAAAGCATTTACCCAAGAGATAAGGCGTATCTAAATTCATCAGATAAAGAAACTGTCCAGGTTGCCTTAGATGATTTTGCCGAAAAATGGAAAGATTAGAAACTGTACGAAAAAAACTCTCTTTCCCAACAATCGGTAATGAAATTAGTTTTCTTAGCGTTAAAATAATCCACTAAAAAATGGAGGATACCTATCAGAAATGGGGAGATCATCCTTAATCAATTTTTAAATCTATTTGACCATAGATTGAAACTATAAAAAATAGAACCTCTATTTTTTCAACTTATACACTTACAGGGATGGTATCAATTTTCCGGGGTTCATTATCAATTTTGGATCAAACAAGAGTTTGATTTCTTTTTGAATTCTCAATTCTACTGGACTAAAAGGAATGTCCATGTATTCTTTTTGAACATAGCCAATTCCATGCTCACCCGAAATTGTTCCTTTGAGGGCAACACAAACTTCAAAAAGCTCTCTAATTCCACCAGACAATTTATGCTCCCAATCGTCATCAGACATCTCTCCTTTTATAATATTAACATGAAGATTCCCGTCTCCAGCATGTCCATAGCAAACGGATTTAAAACCGTAAATTTTTCCTATAGCTTTTACTGCTTTTAATAGTGCTGGTAATTCTGCACGAGGAACTACGGTATCTTGCTCTTTATAGATTGATTTAGATTTAACGGCCTCACCTACTACTCTTCTAATTTTCCAAAGTTTATCTTTTTGCACTGAATCTTCAGCAAAAAGAACTTCATCGCAATTAAAATCTGCTAAAACTTTATAGATGGTTTCACAATCAGCAAACAATACTTCTTTATTGTTTCCGTCTACTTCAATTAATAAGTGAGCTTGAATGTTATCTGGTATGGTTAAGGATTCATCTCCCAAATGTTCTGCTCCCCAAATTAAAGCATCTCGCTCCATAAACTCCATTCCTGAGGGGGTTACTCCTGCTCTAAATATTGCCGAAACTGCTTCGCAAGCTTCTTCTGCAGCATAAAAAGGAACTAATAATAGTAAATTATGTGTTGGAAAAGGTATTAATCGGAATACTGCTTTAGTGATAATCCCTAAGGTTCCTTCACTCCCTATCATTAATTGAGTGAGGTTATAACCTGTAGCGTTCTTCAATACATTGGCACCTGTCCAAATAATCTCTCCTGTTGGTAAAACAACTTCTAGGTTTAATACATAATCTTTAGTTACGCCATATTTTACTGCTTTTGGTCCTCCAGAGTTTTCAGCCAAATTACCTCCAATAAAGCAACTGCCTTTACTTGCAGGGTCTGGCGGATAAAACAATCCTTTTTCTTGAACTGCATTTTGAAAAACTTCTGTAATTACTCCAGGTTCTATTGTCGCTTGCAAATTTCTTTCATCGATCTCTAAAATAGAGTCAAATCTTTCCATAGAAAGCAACACTCCTTTATTGACTGGCAATGCGCCTCCACTTAAACCCGTTCCCGCACCACGAGGGGTTAGAGGAATAGTTTCGGCATTACAAACTTTAATAATCGCGGCTATTTCTTGAGGGGTTCTCGGCTTTGCAACCACTTCTGGAAAAAACTTTAAATCTTCTGTTTCATCGTGAGAATAGTTGGCTAAGCTTTCTGCATCATACAAAATAAAAGCATCGCCAACAATAGTTTTTAATTGATTAATTATCGCTGTGGTAACAATATTATAATTCATAGTATCTGTTTAATCTTGAAGACTTAAGTCTGTACTTTCAAAAATTTTAGCTGCAGAGTTGGCAATAACCCGGCTAAACAATTCTCTATTAGGGGTATTGTATCGCTTATCAAATTCATAATAGCACGAAGGTATTAAATACTGGCCTGCTACAAACTCTACTTTCTTTTTATCTGCTAAAATACTTGATTGTTCCAACATTACATCGGAAGTCACTTTAATCTCTCCTCCAGATTCATTCATTTTAAAATAATTTTGTTTAAAGAAAAAGGTTCATCTCTTGAATAAGGTGCAACTCATTAACCTTTAAGGACCATTTTCGTACCCTCTTATATGAAAAAACACACCCGATAAAGGGCATCGAAGAAACAAATACATCAATTGCTTTTAATGCTGGGTTTAGTAGAAACGTTCCTTTGGTATTAAAAGATCAAAAAAAATTAAACTCGTAAAAAAAATGGCACTTAGCACAACTGGATACTACACCTCGTTATGGCCGAGGAGATTTGGGCTTCGAATCCCTAGAGCTTCACAAAAAAAGCAAGTTCAGTTGAATTTGCTTTTTTTGATTTCTAAAGAATTGTACTCCAATGCCAATGACGGTTAAATTCTAAGACTTTAGTAAAAATTAAATTGTCTTAGAATTGGATACTGTTTTTATTGACTTGAAGCGCTATTATTTCTTGTATGGATCCTTCACTTCTGCTCCTGTTCCCTCCTGACCTGCTTTCTCCTGAGCTACTTTCGTCTTAGCTTTCTCCTCATCCATTTCAGCCTCTTTAATCAACATTTTAACATTAGGTTCACTTCCATTAATAAGGCTTTCAACCTTAGCGTTAACATTAGCTTCTCCGTCAACACAAACGTAATTAGTATATTCTTCTGAGAACTTTTGTTCCCAAATTTGGATTGAAACTTGTTCTATTGATTTTTGAATACGGACATCTTTAGTGTTTTTCAGTACTAAATATCCTGCAATTAGGCTTAATTTTTCCAAATCATTATTAATAACAACATAAACTCCAATACGCTCATTAGGCGTTAAATAATTGTCAAGAACCTCCAATAAAATTTTTTTACTAAGGGCTTTACCTATTCGTTCGATTAAAGCAACTGGTGATATAAAATTGGATTTCACAACAGGATTATCAAATGGATTATTATGAGTATTGATCACATCTCCACCTTTATTTAATATTGGAGTAATAACATATTGACAGAAGATTGGATACAATATTACATCAGCTGAATCTTTTAATAATGTAGCATAGAGTGTAAGGGTAAATTGCGTTCCGATATTTTTGGAGCAACCGTCCCATGAAGTGTAAATTAAATTAGCAAATACACCTAAGCCTTTATCCTTAAAGAAATGAGCTACTTCTTTTTTATTGTTCGTTAAAAATTCTGCAAGCTTCACTCCAATCTCATTAAGCTTCGAAATGTCAGGGAAAACTGTAGTAAAAAATTTTTCTACTTCATCTGACTTCAACATAGTTGACTTTAGTAAGCATCTAAATTGTGTGTTTAACTCCTCCTTTAACTTATCATCACTTCCCTTCGTCTCCTTTTCTGCTTGTTTATTTGGATGTATTGTTTTTAAATCTTTTTTTATTCTAGGTAATAGTTCTTTTAACTGCCAATCTTCGCCACCCCTAATCTGATTTAACGTATCATTTAAGAGTCCTTGCATTCTCTTTTTTTCATCAAATAGAACAAATTTCCCACTTTTATACCCAGGATCATCATTGAATTTCTGCTGTAAAAGGCAACGAATTGATTC
>JAWUVT010000039.1:0-8835 GCA_034112225.1 Flavobacteriales bacterium
AACTTACTGAAAATGGAAAGGTCAAGAGAATGTACGCCTTAAAAATTGACAATTATTCATCAAAAGAATTAGAAACTATTTTTGAAAAACAGAGAAGTGAGCAAGCAAAGGTAACCACTGATCAATGGAGAGGCTATCGCCCTTTATCTGGAGAATATAAGAGCACACAAGAAAAAAGTATGGAGGTGTTAATTTCAAAGCTTTACACACTATGGTTCACCAATTAAAATCATGGTTAAGAACTACCTACTCTTGGATGAGTCCATTTAATGTAAACAGGTATTTAGATGAGTTTTGTTATCGAATAAATAGGTCCCAGTCAAAAAACAATAGCTTTAATAATCTAATTGAAAGAATGGTGCATCCATATAAAAAATATCAAACAGAATTAATAGGTTCCTAACTACTTACCTCAAAAGATTTTTATTGAGCGCATCAAACGTAATGGCTCCAACTCATTTACGGAGTTCAACAAACAATGAAAGATCAAAAATCGACGGGGATGAAAGCACTAGCGAATTATTAGGGCATCCTGCTTTATTTCGCTAAGAATACCCCGGAAATAAACCTATATTTCGGATGTTTTGAGACTTCAAATTATAAAAAAAGACTCCATAAATCAAAAAAAATTAATTTTAATCGTTTGACGATATCTTTTTATATTAGGCTCACCTTATTTTATTAAATTTGTTTTATGTCCGATTCTAAATTGTATTACGCTATAGGTGAAGTTTCTAAAATGTTTGAGGTCAATACCTCCTTGATCCGCTTTTGGGAAAAAGAATTTGACATTATAAAACCTAAAAAGAACAAGAAAGGAAATCGCCTATTCACCAAACAAGATGTAGACAACTTTCATGTTATTTTCCACCTGGTAAAAGAACGTGGTTATACTTTAGAGGGTGCTAAGAAAAAATTAAAAGACAACAAAGAAGACACCATTCAAAATGTAGCGGTTGTAAAATCACTTCAAAAAATTAAAGGCTTTTTAATAGCTTTAAAAGAAGAACTTTAAAGCTTGATTATTTTTTCTGTTTTAATGAGTTTTCCATTACCATATACATTCATCAAATAAATACCTTTTTTATATCCATTTTTAAAACGAATAGTAGACGTGTTATAAAATTCTTTTTGGTCAATTAATCTTCCTGCCAAATCTAACACTTCAACTTTAAGTTGTTTAAATGCTTTACTTTCTATTTTTATATTGATTTCCTTGTTAAATGGGTTAGGGTAAATCAAGAACTCCTCTTCCACACTATTAGTTGATACCGCAGCTAAACTATTTTCTACAACTTTAAAATTATCTAAACCTGCTTCAGCCAAATGTCCTGCACCAATATCCATAGCTCTTAACCTAATTTGCATTGTTGTAGTTAAGGTAATGAAGCTAGAAACCTGAAAGCTTTTTGAAACCCATGAATTTGAATTTGTGGTATTCGCATCGGCAAAATCAAGTCGAACTACTGAGCTTCCATTCAAAATTTCAATCACCAAAGAATCATTAGGGTTTCCGGAACCTCCACTGTTATAAAACCAACTTTCAAAGTTAATCAATGGATCAGCGTAAGCAGTTAAATCGAATATCGGTGACAGTAAAACAGTTTCACCTCCATCAATATCATCAGCACCTGAATTTCCCCCTAGATTTCCTGTTACAAATGCCTGCTCACTACAATCTGAAGGGGAATCAGTTCCTGGATTAGAACTTTCTCCATTGTTACTGGTTCCTTCTGGCAATCCTCTTTCCCAATCTCCTGATGATGGGCTACCTGAAACTGTCCACCCTAAATCAAATCTAAAATCATCTTCATAACCTACATTCATTACAAATAAATGGGTGTTACCTGACAAACCTAAATATTGATTGCTTAAACACTTTTGTTCATATCCCCATTTTGCAATATAAACGTCATAGAACCCTTCCATTAACCCTGCTATCGAAATGTTACCATTTGCATCCGTTTGCAATGTGGTTGTAAATCCATTGTCTTTAATGGTAACGTTAGCTCCAACAATATCCTCTGCCGCTAAATTCCCCTCAACATGCATTAGAAAGTTAAAGGGTGCTGAAGGCTGTAATTCAACATCAAGGGTCGTTGTGTTTCCTGGGGTTAAAACTACTCCGGTTATTGTTTTAGAGATATATCCAGTTTTGGAATAAGTTACAGTATAAGTTCCTGAAGTTGCTAGACCCGTCTGATAATCCCCTAAAATGTTGGTATTTGAAGATATAGTAGTGGTTACGATATCTATTTGTGCTCCATCAATAGCCGATGTGGTGATTCCATCCGTTACTTTTCCTTCTAAATAAGTTGCTGGAGAATAAGTAGGTCCTAAAATAAATAATCCGTTCTCAATATCACTTGCAATAATTAAACCGGAGGGTAAATAAGGGTAAACGCCCCAACACCCATTAAAACCGTTTCCAGCAAAAGCAGGAGAGGTATCATAATTACCCACCTCAACAATATTAGAGGGGTTACTCGCATCATGAATGGTTATTCCATCTCTATAATAAGAAGTCACTAAATAATTGCCGAATACAAAAACGTTATGGGGAATAACCAACTCTCCAGGACTAGATTGCACCCTGTCCAACTCGTTAATATTAGTTAAGTCGCTAACATCATAAGCTCCAATATAGGCATCACTTTTTTCATCTGTTGTAAAAACGGTTTGACCATCATCTGAAGGCCAAATGTTATGGGTAAAATTGCTTGGAGTATTATGTGTAGCCATTGTACTAGGGTTTGACTTAACACTTACATCAATAGCAGCCAAGAAGCCGTCATTCACACATCCTGCCCACAAAGTATCTCCTCTAACCATGCCATCATGAATATAATATTCATCATATCTTCCCACTTCTTGTGGGAGTTTAGGGTCTATATTTAAATCTAAAATAATGGCTCCGCCAACACCATTATTGGCTCCCATAATATAGGCAAACCCATTTTCGTCAATATACAAATCATGTGCTTTTGTAAATGGATAAGTAACTCCTGTAAACTGGTAAACATCTGTATTATTGATCGCTCCTGGCAAATTAGACATGTCAATGATTTTGAGACCATTAGCACCTTCATTTACAATGTAGGCATGGTTATTCCAAACCTTTAAATCCCTCCAAATGGTGTTTGCTCCTGCGCTAAAAAAAACTTCAACTGGGCTTGTAGGAATGGTAACATCAACTATTGATGTACCTTCCTGAAGCCCTACTAAAGCATATTCATTTCCAGGAGTGTCTACATATCCCCAAATATCAGACACATCTCCATGTCCAGGAAAAGTAAGTTGCCCAAGAAGATTAATATTAAGTTGAGCCTGCGTAGTCACAAAAGAGAACGATAGAAAAGTAATTAAAAGAAACTTAAACATATTTTTTTCGGTATATAATTTCATAAACTGCAAGTTACTACAAATATTCTTCTTAAAGTGTTGCGTTGGAGGAAAGGTCTACTTTTAGATATAAGTGGTATTCAAACGAATTAATCGGTACCTTTTCTCTGCCCTAAAATTCAACGGATAAGCTTTTCGTGTAATTAGGGTTTGATACTTAAAACTTAGCTCAAGGTTTGAAATGAACGAAATGCTAATCCTTAAAAATTGAAATAATTCACAAAGATGGTCTTGGGTTTACACTTCTTTTACGCTGAATCAATTGCAGTTAATTAATCCGTTTTAACTCGTAATCTTCAAATCGTAACAAGTATGAATCCTTATTTTCAAAGCCACTTTCAATGCCTGTTTTAAAGAAGTTTAAACGGATAGAGATTCCTTTTTTTGACAGTAAAGATTTTGGTGAAAAGAGTGTGCCAAAGTCAGCAAAATTCTTCGCAAAATAATACCCAATATCGAATCCTAAAAATGAATTTTTAGAAGGGTAAGTTTGAGTAACTCCTTTGTAAGTATTCACAAAATTATTGGTTACCGAATCTTGATAATTGATATATCTAGGTGAGCAAAAATGAACATTTAGCTGCTGAAAGTACTCTAAATCTATATTTTCATATCTTATCCACTCTTCCATCCCTATTAATGTAATCCTACAAGTTTGATAATCCTCCTGATTTAATGTAGTGGATAAAATATTAAACAAATTTGTTATAAAAGTTTGATCGGTTGCAGGAACAAATATGACATTGTTTTTCTCCTTTTGAAGGTGAGCCACAACATCTGTTATGTTTTGATTAATTTCCAACACTTTAATGGCTGAATAGATAACGGTATCATCAGTACTTAACAATTCATTATTGTAAGATTTCACAAACTGATCCACCATAGATTTCTCTTTGGCATTGACATAAGAAATCGCCAACAAATTAGCTGTTTTAAAACTATCCGCAACTAATTTACTGATAGGATTTAATGTTGTAGTTTTTGAAGGGATTGCTTTAAATACATATGGATTGCCTAATAATAGTTTATTGCTTTGTTTGACTGGAGATATTATTGGGATTTTATTTTCTTTAGCAAACATTGAAACTTGTTTAAAGTTATTAAAATACAAAGGACCAACTATTAAATCATGATTGATCATTTCTGGTTTTAACAATAAAGTTTGTGTGGTTAAAGAATCATTCCCTTTGGTATCGTAAACATGAATTTTAAAGCGACAACTATCGGATGAAATTGAATCCAACGCAATTTTAAAACCATTATAAAACTCAATAGCAATCTTAGATTTTAAATAAATAGATTTTTGGGTGAACGCATTTCTATTTTCTACAATCTCATCATTTTCATCCAAATAAAAAGGCAACATTAATCCTATTGAATATTCTAGTTTCTTTAAAATAATTCCAGTATCTAAAATCCCTTGAATTAAATTTCCACTAGGTACTAATACCTGATTTGTATCTGAGGTATCCTTAGGTAAAGCAATGTCAATAATTTTTACTGGCACATAAATAAGTTCACTAGTTTTTAAACCTTGCTTTAAGCCATCATTTATTTTTCGAATGGAGTCAGGTGTTGTTTTGTAGAGTATACTTAAAGAATATAATGTTTCTCCTTTTTGAATCCTATGTGTTTTATAGAAAGGGTTGATCACTCTTGACTTCGGATCTGCTTTCACCTTAATTTCTTTGATCGGAATTTTTAGGGTTTGTTCTTCTTTTAAACCATCTGTTAATTCAGGGTTAGCGGCAACAATTTCTTTTTGTTTTACATCATAAAGCTTTGCAATTGAATATAAGGTTTGCTTTTTTCTTACGGTATGGCTAATAAAATTGCCGTCTGTTTTTACGGCATGTTCCGCATTTCTTTTTACAGGAATAAAGAGCTTCTCTCCAATACTAAGTCCATCTGTAACACTGGGGTTTTCATTTTTAATAACGGCAATGGGAACCGTGTATTTATTATGAATAAAATAGAGTGATTCTCCTTTTTGAATGATATGAATATAATATTCTTTACCATTGACATGGTGTACTTCTAAAGAATCTGTTTGGGCGAAACCGTTAAAAATTAACAATTGAAAATTGATAATTAAAGCAAGTTTTAATAGTTGATGAGCTCTTTTCATTTTCACATTAATTAATTTTCACAATTTCCAATTCAATTATTCCCACTCAATTGTTGCAGGAGGCTTAGAGCTAATATCATAGACAACTCTGTTTACTCCTTTTACTTTATTGATAATGTTATTGGAAGTTTTAGCTAAAAAATCATAAGGTAAATGACACCAATCTGCTGTCATTCCATCTGTAGATTCAACAGCTCTTAAAGCTACAGCTTTTTCATACGTTCTTTCATCTCCCATTACGCCAACCGATTGAACAGGCAATAAGATCGCTCCTGCCTGCCAAACTTCATCGTATAAATTGGCTTCTTTTAAGCCATTGATAAATATTGCATCCACCTCTTGCAAAATCTGTACCTTTTCTGCTGTAATGTCTCCTAAGATACGAATTGCTAGTCCAGGCCCAGGAAAAGGATGCCTACCTAACAAACTCTCCGCTAACCCCATAGATCGACCAACTCGTCTCACTTCATCTTTAAATAAAAGTCTTAAAGGCTCCACAATTTCTAGTTTCATATAGTCTGGTAAACCTCCAACGTTATGGTGAGATTTTATGGTTTGAGAAGCTCCTCCGTTTACTGATATGGATTCAATAACATCTGGATAAATTGTTCCTTGTGCTAACCATTTAACGTCAGAAATTAAGTTGGCTTCTTCATCAAAAACATCAATAAAAGTTCCACCAATTGCTTTTCTTTTTTCCTCAGGATCTGACAATCCAGCTAATGCGGTATAAAATTTATCTTTCGCATTCACTCCTTTTACATTCAATCCTAAATGTTCATATTGATCTAAGACACTTGTAAATTCATCTTTTCTTAACAATCCATTATCAACAAAGATACAATAGAGGTTTTTACCGATTGCTTTTTGCAATAAGATTGCGGCTACTGTAGAATCTACTCCTCCGGAAAGGCCTAATACTACTTTATCGTTTCCGATTTTAGCTTTTAAATCATTTACGGTGCTTTCTACAAAAGAGTCTGGTGTCCAATCTTGTGAAAATTCACAAACATCTACCACAAAATTCTTTAGTAAAATCGCTCCTTCTTTTGAATGGTATACTTCTGGATGGAACTGTATGGCAAATGTATCTTCTCCTTTAAATTGATAACCTGCCACCTCAACATCTGAAGTACTTGCTATGATTTCTACATTTTCTGGAGCTTCTTTAATCGTGTCTCCATGACTCATCCATACTTGGGAACCATCACTCATTCCTTTGGTAAGGATGTTGTCTTTCTTCACATACGAAAGATTCGCTCTTCCGTATTCTCTAATTTTAGAGGGCAATACACTTCCTCCGAAATTTTGAGCCATATATTGAGCTCCAAAACAAACGCCTAATAAGGGTTTCTTTCCTTTTATTTTAGATAAATCTGGTTTGGGTGAGTTTTCATCCAAAACGGAAAATGGGCTTCCAGATAAAATAACGCCTTGAAAGCTCTCAATATCCAAATTTGACAGCTTATCAAAAGGATGAATTTCACAATAAACGTTCAATTCCCTAACTCTTCTTGCAATTAATTGAGTGTATTGAGATCCAAAATCTAAAATCAGTAGTTTTTCCATGTTGCAAAGATAAAATTTAGAATAGTTTTAAATGAGATTTTATTAACAATTTCCTAAAAAAGGAATTAACTTAAAATGGTAAAGTCTTTACTTAGAGGTTCTAATTGATCCATCAATTCATCAATTACATCTTCTCCATAAAAAATGAGCAGCGACAATAAATTATCATGCCTTTCTTGCAAAGAATTGGTTGGAAATAGTTTTTCTTTCAGATTTTTCAACTGACCTACTCCTACTTCTTCTTTTTTCTTTTCAGCTTTCACCAATCGGTTCTCTATATTTTTGATTGACTTTAAACTTTTTTGTAATTCAGCTTTAATCATAGGAGCTAAACTGGCATCTACAACAGAGGCCTTATTAACGATCTTATTGAAGAGGGTTTCTATTGCTTTTTCTTCTTCATGAAGTTCCAACACAACAGCTGATCCATTCTTTAAATAAGCCTTTATTAAAAGCTCAGTTTCTGTAAAAAAAGCGGTTGTTTCTAGTCCTAATTTAGCAATTCTTTTTGCACTTCCTTGATCAACAAACAGTACCGAATTTCTTAACACCAACATGGGATAGGAAATATGATTCGCATCAAACATTTCTTTTAACTGCAACCAATACGCCAATTCTCCGCCGCCACCTATGTATGCCAAATTTGGCAATATCTTTTCTTGATACATACAGCGCATTGGTGCATTAGGACTAAAACGTTCTGGTGAATTTTCTAATTCCACAATGATTTCGCTTTCAGAAAAATGAATGGGTGTATTGAGTACTTTATAAAATCCTTCTTCAAAAACAATACGTTCTCTCAACCCTTCTTTCAAATAAAAAAGATTGATTTCACGAGGGGTTAATTGAGGTTTAAATCCTAATTCTTTTAATTTTCCGGAAGTCGCATTAATTAATCCGTGATTCTTCCTTTCTAATAGTTCTGATTTAAATTCTTCAACCATCAAGGCTTTTAACCCTGCATCATCTCCATCAATAATTACTAAACCATGCTTCCCAAATAAATGATTTACAATTCCTTTGATCGCTTGCGCATAGGTATTGGATGCCTTATAAAATTTTGAAAATAAGCTTAATACTTCTTCAGTACTACTTCTATCTCCTAAATCTTCTTTTAACTCCTTCAACAACGCTTCTACTCCTTCTAATTTCAAATGACCTACTGCGCCATTTTTAGAGTTCTCCAATTGATATTTTTTCTTAAACAAGTTAAAATGATTCACTTCTTCAAAATCATGATCTTCTGTTGCCATCCAATAAACTGGAACAAAATCATTTGTTGGGAATTTCTGTTTAAGTTCCTTCGCCAAATTTATGGCAGAAACAATCTTATAAATAAAATAGAGTGGTCCTGTAAATAAGTTTAACTGATGCCCTGTTGTAATTGTAAAGCAATTGTCATTTAACAGATGTTGAATGTGCTGATTGGTCTTTTCTGAAGGTTCAAAATCATTATTTTGCGCGGTTAAACGTTCTACTAAAACAGTTCTATTTATAGGGACTTGAGCTCTTCTTTCTATGGTCTTTTCAACAGATTCCAAACGAGGAGATTCCTTATAAAAAGAGCTTAAGGTTTCTTTACCTTCTAAATAATGGGACATTAGTTTAGAAAAGTAACCTGTTTCTTGATATGGTATTTTCGTTTTAGTCATCATCACGCTCATTATTCGTTATTCGTCCGAACACTTAAAGTTGTGGGACAAATCAATACATTCTATTCAGAAATCTGTTATTGC
>JAWUVT010000040.1:0-21401 GCA_034112225.1 Flavobacteriales bacterium
AATAGCTGTTATCAATTCATTTTCAGGATGAGCACTACTATACGTATCCTATGAAGCATTAGTAACTATTCCAGAATGAACAGGATTGTTATGGATATCGTCTAATTTTTGATTGAAGATTTTATTGCTAAACTAATCAAATAGCTGCTTATACGAGATCTCAAATCGACACTTCGAGAAGTGTCGATAAAAATACTAAGGGGGATGATTTTTTTTGTTTTAGGGAATTATAAAAGCTTCAGAAAGTATACGAAACCAAAAAGTTTCGAAAACTAAGAATCTTCTTATTAACTGTGCACTAATCCCTTCGTGTGATTCTCTGTCAATACTTTACTTCGGCTTAGCTCAGTATAAACTAGTTCTATGTGACATCCCTCAGTGTAGTAAAGCATTGATAGGAAAACAAAGGATGATGTAGTTTTTTTTAATCTTTAAAAACTCACACACAATCTAAAACAATTGACTAAATGTTGTAAATCTTCTTCAGTTGTAAAATTTACAGAAGGGATTTGTATCCAATTGTCCTGAATAGTTATGCTTAAGTTATTTTCACCTAAAGCTTCGTTTAATCGATCCATTTCCATATTGTCGGCTAACTCAATTTTAAATAAATATTCAGCAGTATCGGTATCTTGTTGAACCGTACAATACATGAGTTCTAAATCTTCTATGGTTTCGTTAATTTTTTTTTGAGGTATATTCATATTGATCTTAGCATTTCTATGTGTGGAATATTATCTTCTAAGTACATTGCTCCAACCTTATTAAAGCCGTGCTTGTTGTAGTAGTTTAATAAATGTTCTTGAGCAGAAATTCTTACCGGAACTTCACCAAATTGTTGTTGCACAAATTTTAAAGATTCTGTCATTAAATCAGCAGCAATTCCTTGACCTCTAAAATCCTTTTTTAAAGCCACTCTGCCAATAGAAACTTCAGCATAAGATACCCCTTGTGGTAAAATTCGGGTAACGGCAATTACCTCACCATTTGTAGCGCGTCCAAATAAATGAAAAGACTGTCTGTCTTTTTCATCTACTTCTTGGTAAGGACAATCTTGTTCCACCACAAAAATAGCCGTTCTTAAAAAAATAATTTCAAAATATTCATCTACGGTTAAGTCCTTAAATGCTTTGGTTTGCCACGTCATGTGATTTTTATTCATAATTTTTAATTTGTCATCCTGAGCCTGTCGAAGGATTATTTTCTCCATTCTAATTTATTTTCTTCGTTTGATATCAATTTTTCATTCTCCATTAACCATTGGATTACTTTAATAGTTTTATCGTCTCTTACGCCGTTTATTTTATTTATTATTTGTGTAATCGGAGTCGGTTCTACCTTCACTATTTTTTTTACTTGGTCAGAAACAGCGCTAAACTCAACATCACTTAAGTCGAGTTTGTTTCTTTCTATGCAAACATCGCAAACTCCGCATCGATAAATGTCTTTTTCACCAAAATAAGTCAATAAAATTTCACTTCTACATTTGTGTTTTGTTGTCGCAAAGTAGATGACACTTTCCATTTTTTTTATCGCAATCTCTCTTCTATCGTGGTAATGTTTAGCAGAAATAGAAATGTCTTTCACATTTAAACGCTCGGTTAAGTAAGTCAATTGAGGTTGATTGGTTTGTTCTAAATAAGAAATAACTTCAAGGTGACTTAAATACTGTAACCCCTTCACCACCTTGTCTTTCGTTGTTTTCAATCTTTTAGCAATCTCAAACTCATCAATTTTAGTAAAGTTATCAAACAGGCCAGTATAAGACCTTAAGAGGGTTTTAATGAACAAATCGAACTTGCTGTTTTTTACTTGAAACTCATACAATTCATCTTTGTTGACCTCTAATTTAATTCTAGAAGCATTGTAGTTGGATTCTGAGAGCAAGAGATAACACTCTTTCTCTAAAAATTTAATGCAATTGTAAACCAAATAGATCGAAAGGTTGTATTGCTCGCTAAATTCGATGATGTTTAAAGAGTAACTCTCGTTTAAAGCGGAACCAATTGGGATTTGAAAAAAATTGGCCAACGATTGATAAACTTGTTTTATCAAATCGATTTCTGGAAAACTATTGATGATACGTTGCTCTAAATCTATTCTATCCGCTTCTTCAAACAATAAAATGGCAAAAGCTTTATCTTCATCCCTTCCAGCTCTTCCCGCCTCTTGAAAATAGGCTTCTAAAGAATCAGGTAAATCAATGTGCACAACAGAGCGAACATTGGGTTTGTCAATTCCCATTCCAAAAGCATTCGTAGAAACAATTACCCTTGTACGGTCGTTGATCCAATTGCTTTGTTTTAACGTTCGTTCATCATTACTTAAACCTGCATGATAAAAATCCGAATCAATCCCATTTCGTTGAAGAAACAAGGCAATTTCTTTGGTCTTTTTTCTACTTCTTACATACACCACAGAAGTTCCTTTTACGGAATTTAATATTTTTAGTAGGCGGTTCTTTTTATCCTCCTCATATAAAACAGCATAGGCTAAATTTTTCCGCTCAAAACTCTTTTGTAAAGCGTTTTCTTTTTTAAATTTCAGTTGTTCTTGAATGTCTATTACTACATCCGATGTTGCCGTAGCAGTTAACGCAATAAAAGGAACAGTTGGCTTTTCTTCCCTTAAATTGGCAATGTTTAAATAAGAAGGCCTAAAATCATAGCCCCATTGAGAAATACAATGCGCTTCATCAATGGCAATTAAATTTACCTTCATCTTTTTATACCGTTCCTTAAAAATGTCGGTTTCTATCCTTTCGGGAGAGAGGTATAAAAATTTAATATTTCCATAAACACAATTGTCTAAGGTAATGTCAATCTCCCTTCGGGTCATTCCAGAATAAATGGCAACGGCTTTAATGTTGCGTTGCACTAAATTTTGAACCTGATCTTTCATCAAGGCAATCAATGGAGAAACGACAATACAAACCCCCTCTTTTACCAATGCAGGAATTTGAAAGCAAATGGATTTACCACCACCAGTGGGTAAAAGTGCCAGCGTATCTTTTCCGGCCAATACAGAATTAATAATGTCCTCCTGCAATGGCCTAAAGCTACTGTGTCCCCAATGTTTTAGTAATGTTTGATGAATGTCCAAGGTGAGTTCTCTATTTAAAATTTAAAGGTAAAGTTTTTTAGTCAGTAGCACAGATCTCTTTAACAGGAAAAAGTGAACTTAATATCCTTATCACTAAATTACTTTTTATACTTTTACGAGAATAGAATAAAAAGAGATGAATCCAATAATTGCCTTTACAAGACTAATTCGCTTTCCTAATTTAATCATTATTGTATGTACACAGTATGCAATTCGATTAGGAATTGTATATCCCATAATTTATAACTTTTCTGGAGGACAAGACATTAATAATGTTGGCTTAAAGATGACGGAACTCGATTTCTTCTTATTGAGTTTGTCTACAGCCATGATTGCCGCTGCAGGATATATTATTAACGATTATTTTGACGTTAAAGTAGATCGTGTAAATAGACCAGATCGCATCATCGTGGGAAAGTTTATTAAACGTAGAATCGCTATGGGGGCGCATTTGCTAATCAATGCAATGGCCATATTAATAGGCGCTTATTTAGCGTATAAGCTCGACAACTGGAACCTTGTTTTTATACAGGTTTTACCCGCAGGAGCCTTATGGTATTACTCTACGCTATTTAAAAAGAAAGTATTAGCAGGCAATGTTTTGGTGGCCTTACTCGCCGCTTTAGTGCCATTTATTGCAGGATTGTATGAACTTATTTTGCAACATGCAACGACAGACAATACCGTAAATACCTTACTGTTTAGATTAGAAGCGTATACCCCTTTTGAAGAAGTAGAGTATTTACTACTACAAATACTTTCTTATATGCTCTATTGGATACTGGGGATTTCTGCTTTTGCATTTATTGCTACCCTAATTCGAGAGCTGATTAAAGATATCGAAGATTACGAAGGAGATAAAAAGTATTCGAGCAACACCTTACCCGTTGTTTATGGAAAAGCAAAAGCTAAACTTGTTGCCCAAGGATTAAGTGTTATTATGATTGGGATGATCGGCTATTTTCAGTACTGGCAAATGGATGAAAACCCCGGCGGGGAAGATGCGGATCTAGCAAAAGCCCAAACTAGAGCATTAATTACAGTCATGTATCTCTTGTTTACAGTTCAAATTCCATTAATCTATGTGGTCTATAAACTTAAATTGGCCCAACTAAAAGAAGATTATAAAAAGTTAAGCACCAATATGAAATTTATTATGATAACAGGTGTTGGGTATACCTTGTTGTTTTATTACTTGATCATTAAATTATAATGAAAACAGAACTACTCTCTTGGAATATTATTCTAGCCTCTAAATCACCAAGACGGCAAGACCTTTTAAAGAAATTGGGCTTTGAATTTGAAATCAAAACCAAAGAAATTGAAGAAATTTACCCTCCAGGATTGCTACAGGAACAAGTGGCGGGTTTTTTAAGTGAGTTAAAGGCGAGTGCATTTCAACAAGAATTAGGAGACAAAGACCTGGTGATTACTTCAGATACCATTGTGTGTTTAGGGGCTGAGATTATTGGCAAACCTAAAGACAGAGCTGATGCAATTCAAATGCTAAGTAAGCTGTCTGGAAATAAACATGAAGTAATTACTGCAGTTACTTTGACGGCTAAAGAGAAACAACATACCTTTTATGAAGTTACAGCCGTTTATTTTAAAACATTAACCCTGCAAGAAATTGAATACTACATTGACAAATACCAACCTTTTGATAAGGCGGGGAGTTACGGAATACAGGAATGGATTGGTTTTATAGGAATTGAGAAAATAAATGGATCTTATTTTAATGTAATGGGCTTGCCGGTTAAACGGGTTTACGAAGAGATTTTAAAATTTTAAGATGCTGAAACCTTCTTTAGTCTTCGTTTTTATTTTTTTTGCAAGTGTTGCACGGGCTCAAAACCCGATAGAAAAAGAAGGTTGGGAGCTTACCTTTAATGATGAATTTAACGCCAAAGCATTAGATGATTCGGTTTGGCAAGATCACTATTATTGGGGCGGAAGATCTAACAAAGACGGCGTAAATTATTATGGAAAAGAGCAATTTCAATTTTCAGACTCTAGTTTAATCATCGTTGCTGAAAAAAAGAAAGCTCCTAACGGAATGGATTATGTTTCGGGAATGATTGACAGTCACAATTCATTTAAGCAACAATATGGTTACTTTGAAATAAGAAGTAAAAACCCTAAAGGAACAGGTTTTTGGCCAGCATTTTGGCTGGTCTCCACCGAAGATTGGCCACCAGAAATTGATGTTTTTGAATTTTATACCAGCTCTCCTAATCTGATGTGTACCAATCAACATTGGAAAAATAAAAGAGAGAAGAGGCGAATGCAACCCAAGGATGTAAAAATGGAGGTAGCTGCTTCAGAGGGTTTTCATACCTATGCTGTAGAATGGACGGAAAGTAAAATCAGTTGGTTCTGTGACGGTGAAAAAGTAAAAACCTCAAGAAGAGGAATGAAGTATTTAACCTATGAAATGCACATTATTATTAACAATGAAATTAGCGATTTTAAGGATATGATACTGGAGGATGCGGTTTTTCCAAATTATTTTGAGATTGATTATGTAAGGGTTTATCAGAGAAAAGAGCTGTAGTTCTTGTCAACTCGATCAGGTATAGTATTCATGTTTTTTTTAACGCGCTAAATTTCAAGAAATAAGAAAGAGAGGGCTTTTTTAGTCCCATTTGTTTTTCAAAATTTATATTCAATACCAATATAACGAGTTGGAGTAAAAGACTCAAGCATTAGAAAAAAACCATCAAAAGAACCAGATCCGACTCCTGAATACAGTTGAAAATGGTTACTAAGATTGTAATGAAGACCTATGGATACTGTATTTTCAATAATTAACTGTTTTTCTTTTTTTTAGACCAGATGGTCTTGGGGCGACTAAATATTCCACTTGGTAAAGAAAGAAGTCAAATTGAGGAAACCAGTTAACTTTTTCCCAAGGAGTTATCAGAGAATATCTGTACCCAAAGTTTATTCCCAGAAATATTGGCTGGTAAAAATATGGATTGCCAATAGCTTGAAGTATTTTTGTTTGCTCTAGTCCTGCATAAATGTTATGTTTTTTGATGAAAAAATCTGCAGAAGGTGTATTGTGAAGGACGTTGTAATTATTAGGAAAAAGAATGCCTAATTGAAAATTCAAATCCACTTTTAGCCATATCTTGACTGAAGACCTTTAACGGAGAGTCTATTATGAAAAACACAAACAAAGTAAAGAATCGGCTCATAGCCTTTTACTCTAGCATTATTTTTTCAGAAATAATTTCCCCATCAAATGTTCCCATAAGATCATCTATTCCTTTGGAAAATTGGGAGATATTAATTTTCAATTGTTTTTCCATAATTGATTCTTTAAGGAATACGGATTGTCCTGAAGAATTAACAATCTCTATTGGTAGGTTACGATTACCCATATTTCCCTTTTACTTTTAATGGTTGTGTCACTTTGTACTAAACTAGCTGTTATTAGAGTCAACAGGAAGGATAATGTTGCACTAAATAGTACTGTTTTGATCATCGTCAGTTGTTTTTAATTCCGACTAATATCCTTGTTATTTGATTTACAGTATTTTAATTTGCTTGAGCTTAGTTTCTAATCATCTCCATATCATCTAAAGGCTTAGATAATGTCAAACTAATTTAGTTCGATTTTTTATTAGATCATCTACCTAATTGTAGTGAGTTTTTGCTTTTTTTTGAGGAGTAATCGCACGAAATTTTGTTGCTCGATAAAATTCGCTTTTGCCTCTTGTTTGAAGTGATTATGAAGAGAATTGGTTTGGCGCTCTTTCATTAGTGTTCGTTTAACACTTTTTAGCATCAATATCCTCTAAAAAATATTAAGTTTGTTCTTTGTCAGAAAATTAGAAAATGCTAACATTAATAAATAAAGAAATACGCAGTTTTTTAGGGTCCTTAATTGGCTACATTGTGATTGTTGTTTTTTTAACCACGATTGGCTTAATGATGTGGATTTTTCCTGGAGGAACCAATGTGTTGGACAATGGATATGCCAATATTGATGCCTTGTTTTATGTTGCCCCATGGGTATTTATGTTTTTAATTCCGGCCATTACCATGCGTTTATTTGCTGAAGAAAGCAGAACAGGAACCATTGAGTTGTTGTTAACCAAACCCTTAACAGATTTTCAAATTGTATTCGCAAAATACATTGCAGGATTTACCTTAGTATTATTTTCTTTATTGCCTACCTTGGTTTATTTTTATTCGGTGTACCAATTGGGGAACCCTGTAGGTAATGTCGATTTTGGAGGAACACTAGGTTCTTATTTTGGCTTGTTGTTTTTAGGGAGTGTCTTTGTGGCCATTGGAGTCTTTGCCAGTTCAATTACGAACAATCAAATTATTTCATTTATTGTGGCTGTATTTCTTTGTTTCTTTTGTTATGTGGGTTTTGAATCCATAAGCGGCTTAGCCTACTTTGGTGCTGTTGATGATCTGATTATGAAGTTAGGAATTAATGAACATTATGTATCCATGAGTAGAGGGGTAATCGATACAAGAGATGTATTGTACTTTTTAAGTGTGATCTTTCTCTTTCTAATGTTTACAAAAACAGCCTTAAGTAGTAGAAAATGGTAGATAAAAGCGCTGTAAATAGAAAGAAAGACCTTACCTTTTTAATTGTTGGATTAATTGCTATACTGTTGTTGAATTACATTGGTTCATTTGCTTTTGAACGTTTTGATTTAACCGCAGAAAAAAGATATACCCTATCAGATACCAGCAAAGAATTAGCAGGAAGTATTGATGACATCATCTATGTGAAAGTTTATTTAGAAGGCGATTTTCCTTCAGGATATAAACGTTTGCGCGATGAAACCAAAGAGATGTTAGATGAGTTTAGAGCTTATTCGAAGGGAAATATCGAGTATGAGTTTATTAACCCTGCAGAAAGTGAAGACGATAAAATTAGAGAAGAGATTTACAAACAATTGTATCAACAAGGATTGCGGCCAACAGATTTATCACAACGATCTAATGATGGCTTTAGCAATCAAATCATTTGGCCTGGAGCCATATTTCTTTACAAAGGAAAAGAATTGCCCGTTCAACTCTTAAAAAGTCAAATAGGAGCACAGCCAGAAGGAATGTTGAACAGCTCCATAGAATCCTTAGAATATGAAATTGCCAATGCCATTCATAACCTGACCAGAACCGATGTTCCTAAAATTGCTTTTATTGAAGGTCACGGTGAATTGGACAAGCTAGAAACAGCATCATTAGCAGAATCATTAGCCGAGTTTTATGCCGTAGATCGAATTGAGTTGGGGGGACAGTTAAACAGTTTAACAGAGCGGGTACAAATTGACAGTGCCAAAGCTTATAAGGTGAGGTTGAAATACAAATCAATAATTATTGCCCGGCCGATGAATAAAATATCGGAAAAAGACAAGTTCATTATTGATCAATATGTAATGTATGGAGGTCGAGTGGTTTGGTTGGTAGATCCTGTTTTTGCCAGTATGGATAGTTTATTAAGCAATAATGTTACGATGGCTATTCCTATGGACATTAACATTGATGATCAGTTGTTTACCTATGGAGTAAGAATAAATACCAACCTTGTTCAAGATGTGCAATGTGCACCAATTCCAATTGTTACCGGAAATGTAGGCGGAAAACCAAAAACAGAAGTGTTGCCCTGGTTCTTTTTCCCTTTATTAACCCCAGCAAATAGTCATCCTATCGTAAATAATTTAAATGCATTAAAAGGAGAGTTTGTCAGTACTATTGATACGATTTCTAAAAAAGGAATTCGAAAAACACCCCTTTTACACACCTCACAATATTCTAAAGTAAGTAGTGCTCCTACAAGAATAGGATTGGAAATGCTTCGTTTTGAACCCAATCAAACCCAGTATAGCGCAGGTCATCAAATAGTAGCCTACCTTTTAGAAGGAAAATTTGAATCTGTTTTTAAGAATAGAATTACCCCGCAACTAAAAGGGGCGAATGAAATCAGCTTTAAAGCTCAAAGTTTTGACACTAAAATGGTGGTGATTGCAGACGGGGATGTTGCCAAAAACAATGTCAACAGAAGAACCGGAGAGTACTTGGCCTTGGGAGTAGATCGCTATACAAGACAAGAGTTTGGCAATAGAGATTTTATGTTAAATGTATTGGGTTATTTATGTGACGACAGTGGTTTGATGAGCGTAAGGTCTAAAAAGCTGAAAATTAGGTTGTTGGATAAAACAGTACTCAAAAATGATAGATTCGATTGGCAGTTGATCAATACCGTTTTGCCAATAGGTTTAATCCTTTTGTTTGGATTGGCTCATTACGTTGATCGGAAGAAAAAGTTTACAAAATAGACGGCCTTAGTTATTTTCTGTGGCCAGTTGATAATTCTTATAAAAATGAAAAACAATAAAATAGTAATATTCGTCTTAATTCTTTTAATAGCCGTTGCGCTGTATTTTTTTTCCACCCAATCATCAGGGTCTGGTTCAGCCAATAAAGAAGCAAAATCCGACTTTGCCATAAAAGATACCGCCAGTATTGATAAGATCTTTATTGTCGATGCCAAAGGCCAGTCGGTAACTTTATCAAAATCAGATGGTGCTTGGTTAGTCAATGAAAAGTATACTGCTCGACCAGATAACATTCGGTTGCTGATGAAAACCTTTAGTAGAATTGATATGCGTTCCCCAGTACCTAAAGCAGCAGAAAATAATGTGGTCAAGAAAATTGCGACCAATGCCACTAAAGTAGAAATTTACCAAGGAGGAAATAAGCCTTCCAAAACCTATTATGTGGGAGGTCCTACAAAAGATCATCAAGGAACTTACATGGTTTTAGAAACCCAAGGCGTAATCTCCTCTGTGCCTTATGTAATGTATATCCCAGGGAATCCCGGTTACCTCACTACTCGATTTTTTACCGAGCCTGAACAGTGGAGAGATGCGGTAGTTTTTAAAACCCTACCCCAACAAATTAAACAGATAGCGGTCACTTTTCATGATGCCCCAGAAGAATCTTACTTCATTAAGAATAAAGAAGGAGAATTCTCTTTATTTGCTGCAGGAAGTGTTGTACCTTTAAACGTAAATTCAGATCAATTAATGGATTATGTGAGTCGTTATCAACGCATTTATTATGAAATGATTGATGTAGAATCAGCACAAGAAAAGATGGATTCAATCGTTAATTCGCCTCCATTTATTACCTTAACTGTTGTCGATTTATCAGGAGAGGAAAATAAGATGGAACTTCGTCATATGCCTAATTTTAGAGGAATTATGAGCAATGAAGATAAAGAGTTTGAGTTTGATGTCGATCGAATGTATGGGCATTTAAATGGCAATTTATTTACCTATGTGCAGTATGCTACTTTTGATCAGATTACCCTGCCAAAAAGTTATTTCATCGTCGAAAATTAAACGATAAGAATTTAATGATCAGCGACTTGTTTAGCTATTGAAGAGGGGAGCTACAGTAGGCAAGAGTTAAGTAGCTTTCAGCAACGAGCAACTAACTACTAAACACTAACCTCTGAACTTGCTCCTAGAGTAGCTCAAAAAATAAGTTCAAAAAAAAACCTTCACATAGATGAAGGTTTTTTTTATGCGATGATTAGGGGTGGATTAATCTCTCAAATCAACAACCTCATAATTGGGGTTTTTTATTGGATCAAAAGTAAATTTAGAAGCTGGGATGGCAACATTAGCCGTAAAACTTATAATTTTATAAGTGGTTTTAGAACCGTCTTTTCCAAAAATATTTAGTTTACTAATTTGATTTTTCTCTTTGTTAATAAATAAAGCTATTCTATGAAAGTCTTTTTCATCAGCATCTTTAGGATATAGGTTGATGATGTGCATTCCTTTATCCTCTTTTAAATAGTTGTATTTAAAACCCGTTTCATACATGGTAAAGATGGAGGAAGGACTAAGGTATTGTTCCTCACTTTCTTCAGGTACATTATTAATTTGAACCTCCTCAGCATCTTTTAAAACCGTATAAACAGCTTTGCCATCAGAAATAACATCCTGTCCAGCAATAGATAAAAAATAGTTTTCACCTTTGATAATAAGCTTACCAATTTGAGATTCATTAATATTTTCTGATTTATTATTTATAGTAAAGTCAAACGTTGCCTGAATGGTTGTATATGCCTTGGTTTTAGCGCTTAATTTATCTAGGATCTCTTTAGCTTTAGTATCTATTTCCTGAGCAAAACCTGCGGTACTAATTAGAATAGACAATACTATGGTAACTGATTTTTTCATTTTTTATAAGTTGATGATTTGTAAATTAAAATTATTGTGGTAGCGCACTCAATAACTGTTCCAAGTTATTTAAGTCTGTAACTAATACTTGTCTGGCTTTACTTCCTTCAGATGGTCCTATAATTCCAGCATCTTCCATTTGATCAATTAATCGTCCGGCTCTGTTGTAACCAATTTTCATTTTTCGTTGCAACAAAGAAGCTGAACCCTGTTGATGTGTTACTAACATTCTTGCTGCATCATCAAACAGAGCATCTCTATCTGAACCGTCAAACTCTCCCGACCCTCCAGTAGCAGATTCCCCAACATATTCAGGCAATGTAAATACTTCTGGATATCCTCTCTGTTCACCAATAAAATCACAGATTGCTTCAACTTCAGGAGTATCAACAAAAGCACATTGCAGCCTTATCAGATCATTTCCTTGAGAGATGAGCATATCTCCTCTACCAATTAATTGATCTGCACCACTTGAATCAAGTATTGTTCTAGAATCAATTCCTGAGGTTACTCTAAAGGCTAACCTTCCTGGGAAATTTGCTTTAATAATACCCGTAATAATATTTGCAGAAGGACGTTGTGTGGCAATAATTAAATGGATTCCAATTGCTCTAGCCAATTGAGCTAACCGTGCAATGGGTGTTTCCACCTCTTTCCCCGCAGTCATAATTAAATCAGCAAACTCATCAATAACTAAAACAATATAGGGAATGTATTTGTGTCCGTTTTCAGGATTTAATTTTCGCGCAATAAATTTAGCATTGTATTCCACAATGTTTCGGACCATCGCATTTTTCAGCAATTCATACCGCTGGTCCATTTCAATACAAAGAGAGTTCAGGGTATTAATTACTTTATCGTTATCCGTAATAATAGCATCTTCAGAATCCGGTAACTTTGCTAAATAGTGGCGCTCAATTTTGTTGTAAAGGGTTAATTCAACCTTTTTAGGATCTACCAAAACAAACTTTAATTGTGAAGGATGTTTTTTATATAAAAGTGAAGTAAGAACAGCATTTAAACCCACCGACTTTCCTTGTCCAGTGGCACCTGCCATCAGTAGGTGAGGCATTTTTGCTAAATAAAATACATAGGTTTCGTTGGTAATTGTTTTTCCTAAAACGACAGGAAGCTCCATTTTTGAATTCTGAAATTTATCAGACGCAATAACAGACTTCATCGAAACAATTTCAGGATCCTGATTAGGAACCTCAATACCAATGGTCCCTTTCCCAGGAATAGGGGCAATAATACGGATCCCTAAAGCCGCTAAACTTAATGCAATATCATCCTCTAAGTTTTTAATTTTTGAAATACGAATTCCAGCTTCAGGAACAATTTCATACAAGGTAACCGTTGGACCAATGGTCGCTTTAATACTTGCTATCTTTATTTTGTAATTCGCTAGCGTTTCTAAAATCTTGTCTTTATTCGCTTCTAATTCCTCTGGAGATACTCTTTTTTGAGTATCTCCAAAATCTTTTAATAAATCTATAGGAGGAAAACGATAAGAAGCTAAATCTAATGTGGGATCATACTCCCCAAACTCTTTGGCTTTACTATTGACTTCTCTGTCGCTTAAAAACTCTTCCTTAACCGTTGGCTCTTCTACAGAAAGTTCTATCTCATCTTCTGGATTGATTGGAGGGGTAGGTGTAAATTCGGTGCTTAAATTTTGTGTAGGCCCTTCTTCAGTAGGCCTTTCTTCAGTAGTGCCTTCTTCAGTAGTACCTTCATTGATAGGGCTAGGTTCAGCGTAAGGACTCTGCTCTAATTCTTGGGGTACAACTGTTGATGGCTCAAGACTAAGTGCTTCAACTTCCCTCTTGGTGTCAACGGTTTCATGAATAAGAGCGATTGAATCCGGGTCAATGACCTCCTCCTCTTCTCTAAGGTTGTTCATTACAGGAGCAGAAAAGGCAGCATCAGCAGTATCGGCTTCATTTTTAAGGGCTTCCTTTCTTGTAGGAAAGATATGAAATGAAATGTTAAAGTTAAAAACTAAGAAGATAAGTCCAGATAGCACTAAAAAAAGAAGGACACCAATACTCCCAATAATACTTCCTAGCCAAACATTGGTTTGAAAACCAAATCCACCCCCTAAAAGAGGGATAGAAGGCAAGAGGTAACTCAGCGCTACAGAAGCCCAAACAAGTGAAAAGAGAGCGTATTTAAACGATTTCCCTAAAGGCAATAAGTTGGACTTGAATAAAATTCTAAAACTTAAAATAAACGTTAAAAACACAAAAAGAAAAGAAGCAACTCCAAACCCATTAAATATAAATTGATGAGCTGTAAGTGCACCTAATTTACCTAACCAATTTTCAACCTGTATACTGGGATCATTCCAGTGGTGATTGATAAGGTCTTGATCAACTTTCCATGTAAATAAAAAGGAAGAGAATGCTAAAAGTAAAAAAGCAGAAACTGCCATCAGAAATAAACCAATAGATTTTGTTAGTTTTTCATTGGTGAAGAGTTCAGAGAATAGATGCCTAATTTTACGAAATGGATTAGGTAGGGTTACTTTCTTTTTTTTTGATTTAGGCTTGTCAGATTTTTGATCCGCTTTATATTCGTTCCTTCCCATTAGTACAACATATTACTTAATCTCCAAATGTATTCATATCTAACGAAGATACGGCAATTTTAATTGCTACTAAATAACAATTGATTGTGAATAAAGGGATGGCGTTAAAAGGGTGGCATACTGAACTATTATTTGAAACTGTCAAATATTTCTTGCATCTCATGATTCATTTGTGTTTCAGGAATAGCAAGATATTCTTTGTCTAGCTCAAACTCAGCATCTTCTATTTCTTTGAATTCAATTTTAGTGGCATTAAACCTCATGCAAATGCCATATTTTTCATATTGATATTCCAACAAAACACCCGGTATGTCTTTAAACTGGTTGGTGGAGTTTGGGTTTTCAATTTCAATTCTGTCGGTGTAAAATACCGTAAAGGCATCATTCGCTTCATTGTCAACTGTAATTATGGCCTTATTGGTCATGTAATTTAAAATGTTTTTGGTTTCCCCAGTTCGTTCCATGGTGTAACTGGGAAGTTGATTGATTGATGCCGTTAGCTCATCACCCTCCATTGTTAAACTATATTTTTTATCAATTAATTTAACCAGTTGAGAAAATTGATGTTCTTCAGGATCAATAATGAACTTAGTTTGGAACATCCCCATTCCTGCAGATAAAGAAGTCTTGTATTTGTTGTCTTTAAATTTTAAAACCATTTTTTTTGGCATAAAATCTAACATAAAATTTTTCTTATCCATTTTAGGGTAGGAAACTTTATAGGTGATAATTCCTTCAGATTTGCCTGTGGATTTACCGCCACAACCCGCAAGGATTATCGCAATAATAGGCATTAGGATGTAAAGTGATTTTCTCAATTTAATGTAAGATTTTAGTTGCAAATATATCATTATTTTCATACAATTGAGAAAGAGTTTGATTTCGAGTAGTAAATTGTTTTAGATCCTTTAATTTATTGATAGATTGTGATTCATTTTAAATAACTTTGACCCTCTAAAATGCCATTGATTTTAAATTGCATTTTTAAGTAGATTTTTCACAAGTATTTTTTTTAATTATGGATAAAATTAAGATCATAAAAAACAGATCAGATATTGGAGCAGGAACCCGTGGCTCTGATTTAGGAATTGATGCAATTGAAATCGCAGCGATTAATGCCGATAGTGGTTATTTTAATCGCTACGAATACATCGATTTAAAAACTGAAAACGAAGTGGTTTATGAAAAGCAAAATGCACCTTTTGCCAAACGAATCAGTAAAGTTTTAACCGTTTGTACTCGACTAAGTAAAACAGTTGATGCAACCTTGTCTAACAAGGAGTTTCCCTTGGTTTTATCGGGAGATCATTCTTCAGCCTTAGGAACTATTAGTGGAATTAAAAATGCTTTCCCTGAAAAGAGATTAGGAGTGGTTTGGATAGATGCACATGCAGACATCCATTCTCCCTATACCACTCCATCTGGTAATGTACATGGGATGCCTTTGGCTGCAGCTTTGGCGGATGATAATTTAGATCGAAAAATAAATGACCTCGAAGAAGAAACCAATAGAGCTTGGGAAGGCTTAAAAAATATTGGAGGGGCAGGGCCTAAAGTATTGCACAGTGACTTGGTTTATTTTGGAGTAAGAGATACGGAAGAACCAGAGGAATATGCCATTGAAAAAAATAACATCAAAAATTATCGAGTGGATGAAGTTCGATATCGAGGAATGGATGTCTGTTTGGCTGAAACTCTTGAGCAGTTAGCTCCGTGTGACTTGATTTATATCTCTTTTGATGTAGACAGTATGGATTGTGACTTAATCTCTAAAGGAACAGGAACTCCTGTTTCTAAAGGATTTGATCAACAAGAAATTAAAACAATCATTAATAAAGTGATTCAAAGTGGTAAAGTAGCCTGTGTAGAAATTGTAGAAGTGAATCCTTGTTTAGATAACAAAGGAAATGTGATGGCAGAAACCGCTTTTGATGTGCTGAGAGATTTTACAAAAACAATAGAAAAAGTAATCATTAAATAAACTCGCTCATTGGCGTAAGATTTGAGAATGGAAAATAGACTAATCAATAAAGTAATCGAAGGATTAAAACACTTGTATGCTGCAGATGTTGATGCAAAACAAGTTCAAGTTCAACAAACTCGGAAAGATTTTGCAGGAGATTTAACAGTAGTTGTTTTTCCATTTTTAAAAGCATCCAAAAAAGGACCAGAACAAACTGCCGAAGATTTAGGTGCGTACATTCTGGAACATACAGAAGAAGTGGAAGCCTTTAACGTGGTAAAAGGTTTTTTAAATTTTTCCATTGATCCTGCTTATTGGGTTGAAGTTTTTGATGAAATTGCTACCACTAAGAATTACGGACATTCAACGGATTCAGGAAAAACGGTAATGGTAGAATACTGTTCTCCGAACACCAACAAACCCTTACATTTAGGACATTTAAGAAATAACTTTTTAGGCTATTCGGTAGCCAATATTTTAAAAGCTAACGGACATCAAGTTGTTAAAACTCAAATTATTAACGACAGAGGAATTCACATTTGTAAAAGTATGCTTGCTTGGCAAAAGTTTGGACAAGGTGAAACGCCTGAAAGTTCAGGAACAAAAGGAGATCATTTAGTTGGCAAATATTACGTTGCTTTTGATAAGGCCTATAAAACTGAAATTGCAGCGTTAGTTGCAGGTGGTATGGCGCAGGAAGTAGCCGAAAAAGAAGCCCCAATATTTAAAGAAGCCCAAGCAATGCTCTTGAAATGGGAAGAAGGAGATGAGGCAATTAGAACCCTATGGAAAACCATGAATACTTGGGTTTACGAGGGGTTTGAAGTTTCTTTTAAAACAATGGGGGTAGATTTTGACGAGTTGTATTATGAATCCGATACCTATCTTTTAGGAAAAGATGTGGTGGCTGATGGTTTAGCGAAAAAAGAATTTTATCAAAAAGAAGACGGTTCAGTTTGGGCAGATTTATCGCACACCAAACTAGACGATAAAATACTATTGAGAAGTGATGGAACTTCTGTTTACATAACTCAAGATATCGGAACAGCGATTGAACGGTATAAAAAACATACCGACTTAAGTGGTTTAATTTATACGGTTGGAAACGAACAAAATCATCATTTTAAAGTGCTGTTTACTATTCTTGAAAAATTAGGCTATAAATGGGCAAAAGGATGCCATCATCTTTCTTATGGAATGATAGAGTTGCCAGAAGGTAAAATGAAATCCAGAGAAGGGACTGTTGTTGATGCCGATGATTTAATGGAAATGATTGTTGCAGACGCGAAAGAAATGACTCAAGAAAGAGGCCATTTGGAGGGAATGAATGAGGCTCAACGAGAAGAATTGTATTCCACTATTGGGTTGGGAGGATTAAAATATTTCTTATTGAAAGTAGACCCAAAAAAAGGAATGATCTTTAACCCCGCAGAATCTATTGACTTAAACGGAAACACAGGGCCTTTTATTCAGTACGCCCATGCACGAATTCAATCCTTGTTAAAGAAAGCGGAACAATTGGGTTTCTCCAAAGAATATAATGAGGTGGAAATTAATGCCAAAGAACAAGAAGTCATTAAATTGATGAACAACTACCCCTCAGTAATTAAAGATGCAGGAGTAGCTTATAGTCCCGCTATTGTTGCCAATTATATTTACGATTTAGTGAAAGAATTTAATAATTTTTACCAAACTGTTTCTATCTTAAAAGAAGAAGACAAACAAAAGATTGCCTTTAGACTATGCCTTTCAGAACAGGTTGGAGTAATTGTGAAATCTGCCATGTTATTGTTAGGTGTGCATGTTCCTGATAAGATGTAGGTTGAACTTATCTTTTTATAAATTTAGTCGATAGAAGCGGTTTAAGGTCTTTATCGACTATTTTTATGCAATAAATTCCCGCATTAAAACCGTGTAAATTAATGGGGTAAGAGTTTTGATTTTCAGTTACGTCAAGTTGATGCATTAACCTCCCTTGCACATTGTAAATAAAGAGTTGACCCTCACGGTAAAGATGGATCAGGTCAATTGTTAAAACGTTACTTGCAGGATTTGGGTAAATAATTGCCGTTAACTCACTCTCTTTATCGCTACAAAAAGCCCAAGTGTGCTCAACTCTAGTATTGGTTTCATCTTTTCCAGTGGTAATGTACGTACAATTGTCAAGGGTAAAAGTAGAGGTGCCCCTTAGGTTTCCAAATGCTGGATTCGGTAAAAGTAGCCATTGGTCAGTTTGGCTGTTGTATCTCCAAAATTCATTAATGGTAACCCCCAACTCATCAATACCTGTACATATGTAGCCAAATATTCCATGAGAAAAACTTATTGCGTAGGTACTTATCTTGCCTGGAAAGTCTGCTAACCTTGTCCAACGGTCAGTTGTTGGAGTGTACTTCCAGAAATCATTAAAACTATTTCCGTTGACTTGCTTTCCGAGACCAAAAACACCAAAACCACCTATCGAAAAACCAATAGCTTCATAACGTGAACCATTGGGTAAATCCTCCTTTTGTTCCCATTCATTTTGGAGCGCATTAAAAGCCCAAAAATCATTAAAACTCTCATTTAAATTTCTGCCACCACCAACATAACCTGTATTTCCGATAGAAAAAGAGAGCGCAGAGTACCTGGGGTTAATAGGAAGTGGGGCCACCAGTTCCCATGAATTAGTTTCAGGAGTGTAACACTGTACTTCATTGGTGTAACTCCAGTCGGGTAAGATCCCTCCAATAATATACCCTTTAGTATTGGTGGCGAAAGAAGAACAATACTGTCTCGCTAAACCTTTGATGTGCTCCACTTTTTGCCAAGAGTTAAATTGAGGATCATAACGATAAAAATCGTCGTTAAAAATTCCACCCGAGGAGACTCCAGTACCTACATACCCAAAACCATTTAAATGAAAACCAATCGCATCATCCCTTAAGGCACCAGGAAATGGCGCTTTTTCTCTCCAGTTTTGAGCAGCTAAATTCCCTACGCATAGCAATAAAAGGGGCAGGTAGAATTTAAAAAAGGAGAAAAGTTTCAATATTTTTTTTTTGAGTTTAACGCAATCAACGATACAAAAGTAGATTTATTTTAAATAAATTAGAATAGGAGCATGCTAAAAATGGAAATCCAGCTAATTTTATTAAGTTTGAATTGCAAATGATAATTTCTAGAAACAACAACATCTCAGGGAAGCACGGTAAACCAATTGTATTTGATTATGGCTTTAAAGTCAACGGAATTAAAAAACCGGTGGTCATCTTTGCTCATGGTTTTAAAGGCTTTAAAGATTGGGGACATTTTAATAAAGTCATGACTTATTTTATTGAAAATGACTTTTCATTTGTAAAGTTTAATTTTTCCCACAATGGCGGAACCCTAGAACAACCCATTGACTTTCCAGATTTAGAAGCTTTCGGAAATAACAACTTCACCAAAGAGTTAAGTGATCTCAGAACCGTTATCGATTGGGTGGAAAATTTTGAAAGTGAAGAAATGGATCCCGATCAAATTTACCTCATAGGACATAGTAGGGGAGGGGGGATTTCTATTTTATCCGCTCATGAAGACAAAAGGATCAAGCGATTAATTACTTGGGCTGCAGTTTCCGACTTAATTAATCGTTACCCAGAAACAGTTCTTGCAAATTGGAAAAAAGAAGGCGTACTCTATGTAGAGAACTCTAGAACCAACCAGCAGATGCCTTTGTATTATCAATTGGCAGAAGATACGCTAGAAAACAAAGAAAGGTTTGACATTGAACGTGTGGCCAAACAATTGCAAATCCCCCATTTAATTATACACGGAAGTGCTGATTTAGTAGTTGGACTTCCTGAGGCAAAGCAGATTCATACTTGGAGTAAAACCTCTGAAATCTTTGTTTTACCTGGTGCAGGACATTCTTTTGGAGCTTCGCATCCCTATGAAGATCAATGCTTTCCTAGAGATGTAGCCCTTGTTTTGGAAAAAACCTTAGGATTTCTTCAGTACAATTTCCCGTTGATGGGACAAAAAATCTCCGTTTAAGGAGAAATAACTACCGTTAAGAGTTTTTTGATTTCCAAAAGCAACTATTACTTCATTTTATTCGTTTTTAATATAGAAGAAAGCAATTCAGATTTAATTTAGATAAGCGCTTATTGTAAAACAAATCTACTTTCTGACGTGGTGTTTTACCTAAAATGCCATACTGAAAATTGATTATTAACTTAAAACAATTTAGCTATGAAATTTAAAATAAACAAATCGACCGAATACAACATTTACACCCTTTTAATCATAACATTTATGTCCTCAATAGTCACCTTAGCTATTGTCATTGTATTTTAAAAACAACTCCTCTAAGGGCTTGTTTTAATGCCCTTACTGTTTATGTATTTGCAGTGGTCTTAAAGGAGTTGGCTTATTTATTACAAGTGCTAAAAAACGTTGAAGTAATTACATTTATTTTAACGTTTTTTTTTGTGGTGAAAATGGCTTAAAAAAAAATAATGTTTTTTTTTAGGTAATTAGTTGGTAATGTAAAAAAAAGAGTTACTTTTGCTGTCCCTTTCGAGGGATGTTCTTATAAAGATTAAGCGAGAGTAGCTCAGCTGATAGAGCGCCACCTTGCCAAGGTGGAGGTCGCGGGTTTGAATCCCGTCTCCCGCTCTGAAAAAAATATATACCAGTTTTCAATAGTGATATTGAAGCTCGAGTGGTGGAACTGGTAGACACGCAAGACTTAAAATCTTGTGGCCATTAGGCCGTGCCGGTTCGATTCCGGCCTCGAGTACAAAAGCCTTCTCTTTTGAGAAGGCTTTTTTGTTGCAAAACGTTGTAAGAGGGCTTCCACCCCTTGCAGCACAACTTAAACCCCAAGCACTTGTGTTTGGGGTTTTACTTTTTTAGCTACTTTTTTGGAGATTTATTACTTTTTAAAAGCCTTTTTTTAATGTTACTCTATTTGGTGGGGTACTGAATTAGAGTACTGAATTTTTCGTCTGTCTTTCTTTTATTTATCTTCAGAAGTAGATTATTTATATCAGTAGCGTATTGAATTATTCTTCAAGTTCCAATAATTTAATAGCTGCTTGAATTTTATCTACATAGTGCTTAGATATTACAGAATTGTTAGAGTGTCCACTAATTAAATGAGCATCTTCTCCCAGGATAGATTGTATATCTGTTATTTGAGATTTACGTAGTTGGTTAAAAACTTTATGCTCAACTTCTGGCATAGCTACTTTATAAAAATGTGTAAATGCTCGTGAAACGAAATCTCTATATGCTTTCCATGTCATCCCTGTGTCAAGAATTTTAGAGTCAGTTTTAAAAGGGTTTTTCTCCAGTCTATCTAATATTTCTCCTAACTTTTTAGTTACAGGAACTACTTTTAAGATGTCATCTTTGTCAAGTAACCTCTCTACTTTTAAGTTGTGAACTATTAATAGCCTGAAATTGCCTTTTACAGTAATAATATCTGACCACTTTAAATTATAAATCTCTTCTTTTCTTAAACCAGTATATCGAGATAGAATGATAAGGT
>JAWUVT010000041.1:0-16055 GCA_034112225.1 Flavobacteriales bacterium
CGGACCAGTTTCGAATAAAAATGTTCCGGTCGGACCAGTTTCGAATAAAAATGTTCCGGTCGGACCAGTTTCGAATAAAAATGTTCCGGTCGGACCGGTTTCGAATAAAAATGTTCCGGTCGGACCGGTTTCGAATAAAAATGTTCCGGGCGGACCAGTTTCGAATAAAAATGTTCCGGTCGGACCAGTTTCGAATAAAAATGTTCCGGTCGGACCGGTTTCGAATAAAAATGTTCCGGTTGGACCAGTTTCGGATGAATTTTAGCTTAACGCCTTTCGAATGTCCAGTCGCTCTTTTAAGAAGCCTTCAAGTTGATCAATAACAACACGTTCTTGCTCCATAGTATCTCTATCTCTAATCGTTACCGTATTGTCTTCTAATGTTTGATGATCTACCATAATACAGAAAGGAGTACCGATAGCATCTTGCCTACGGTAACGTTTTCCTGGAGAATCCTTTTCATCGTAATTACAGTTGTAATCGTATTTTAAATGATCTAAAATTTCTCTAGCTTTTTCAGGCAAACCATCTTTCCGCAGTAAAGGCATAATCGCCACTTTAACAGGCGCTAAAAACACGGGTAATTTTAAAACCACTCTTTCCTTTTCGTTTTCTAATTTTTCTTCAGTATAAGCCGCAGAAAGTATTGCCAAAAACGTTCTGTCTAAACCAACAGAAGTTTCCACAACAAAAGGAACATAGCTTTCATTTAACTCAGGATCAAAATATTGTAATTTCTTTCCAGAATGCTTTTCATGTTGTTTTAAATCAAAATCTGTTCTAGAATGAATCCCTTCTAATTCTTTAAATCCCATTGGAAAATCAAACTCAATATCAGCAGCAGCATTCGCATAATGCGCCAATTTAATATGATCGTGAAAACGGTAATATTTCTCATCTATCCCTAAAGATTGATGCCATTTAATCCGCTCCAATTTCCAATGCTCATACCATTTCATTTCTTCTCCCGGGCGAACAAAAAACTGCATTTCCATTTGTTCAAACTCCCGCATTCTAAAAATAAATTGACGCGCAACAATCTCGTTTCTAAACGCTTTACCAATTTGCGCAATTCCAAAAGGAATTTTCATTCTTCCCGTTTTTTGAACATTCAGGTAGTTCACAAAAATACCTTGAGCAGTTTCTGGTCTTAAATAAATAGTACTTGCAGCATCAGCAACAGCACCTATTTCTGTAGAAAACATTAAGTTAAACTGCTTTACATCGGTCCAGTTTTTAGAGCCACTTACTGGGCAAGCAATCCCTAAATCTTCAATTAAGGTTTTTATCGCAGCCATATCATCTGCATCCATTGCCGCTTTAAAACGAGCGTTAACATCATCAATTTTTACTTGATTTCTTAACACATTCGGATTGGTTGCTCTAAACTGCACTTCATCAAAATCAGCACCAAATTTTTTAATTCCTTTGGCCACATCTTTCTCCGTTTTTAACCGAATCTTTTCAGCATACTCTTCAATCAAAACATCCGCTCGGTATCTTTTGTTCGAATCTTTATTGTCAATTAATGGATCGCTAAAAGCATCAACATGACCAGAAGCTTTCCACGTGGTTGGGTGCATAAAGATAGAGGAATCTAACCCCACAATATTCTCATTCATCCCCACCATGGCTTTCCACCAGTAGTCTTTAATGTTTTTCTTCAGTTCAGCACCCATCTGACCGTAGTCATAAACAGCACTTAAACCATCGTAAATTTCACTCGATTGGAACACAAATCCGTACTCTTTAGAGTGGGAGATGATTTTCTTTAGATTATCTTCTTTATTCGCCATAGGGCAAAAGTAACATTCATTTTTATAACTTTGTTACTCAATCTCCCAAAAACGGAATGCATTTTGTAAATTGGCGAAAGAATCAAATAAAAAAAGCACAGATGAAAAATATATTTTTAGCGATCGCCTTATTAATCGTTGTTGGAGCTTTTGCACAGCAAAAGAACATCACCTTAGAAGAGGCTGTCCTTTCAAGAGCTAAAGGCTTAACCCCTGAAAATAGATCTGGATTAAAGTGGGTAGAGGGAACGAACAACTATGTTTTTACCCAAGAAAACCAATTGGTAATTCAATCTGCTCTTGGAAACGAAGTGGCAAGAATTGGCTTAGACAAATTTACGCCTACTTACCCAGCACTAAAGAAGATGCCACGATTTTCGCACATTTCAGCCAATGAGCTGGTATTTGAACACAACCATCAAATGCTTCATTTTGATTATGTGAACGGAAAAGAGTTGAGTAAAATAGCCTTTGATGAAAATGCCGCCAACAAAGAGTATAGTAAACAAGCAAAAGCACTTGCTTATACCATAGATAATAACTTGTATGTGGCTAAAGGGTTGGAAGCTAGAATTGAGGTGACCAACAACAACGATAAAAACATTGTTTCTGGACAGGCCATTCACCGGTATGAGTTTGGAATTCACAAAGGAACTTTTTGGAGTCCTAAAGGAAACTTCTTAGCCTTTTATCAAAAAGATGAAACCCATGTTGAAGAATACCCTATTGTGGATGTGACCACTTATCCCGCAACGGTAAACAACATTAAATATCCGATGGCTGGACAGAAAAGTGAAATTGCTAAAATTGGAATTTACAATGTGATGACTAACCAAACTTCGTATTTAACTATTGATACCCAAGATGAACACTTTTTAACCAGTTTGGTTTGGACTCCAGATGAAAAATATGTCTTTGTAGGAGAGTTGAACAGAGGTCAAAATCATTTACAATTTAACCGTTATGAAGTGGCTACAGGAAAAAAAGTCAATACCATTTTTGAAGAGAAAAATGACAAATGGGTAGAGCCAGAACAAGATGCAGTGTTCCTCCCAAAAAGTAATACTGAGTTTATCTATGCCAGTGAACGGGATGGGTTTATGAACCTTTATAAGTATAACACTTCAGGAAAATTGATGAAACAAATCACCACCTTCACTTTTCCGATCACAAAAATTACAGGTTTTGATGAAAAAGGGCAGCATGTGTTTGTTGCTGCTACAGGAAAAGATGGTAGAAACTCACACTTCTTTAAGGTCAATTTAAAGTCAGGGAAGTCTGTTCAGTTAACCAAAAAGAGGGGGACACACCGTGTTCAATTAAGTAGTGATGGAAGCTATTTATTAGACAATTTTACCAGTCTCCACATTCCAAGAGAAATTGATGTTGTTGAGGTAAAATCAAAAAAAGTAAAGACCATTTTCACCGCCAAAAACCCATTGGCAGCCTACAAAATTGGAGCAACAGAATTAATGACTTTAAAATCTAAAGACGGTTTTGATTTGTATGGAAGATTAATTAAACCCGCCGATTTTGATTCCACAAAAAAATACCCGGTATTGGTGTATGTGTATGGAGGACCTATGGTTCAGTTGGTCACCAATACGTGGTTGGCTGATGCCAGTTTGTGGATGCATTGGTTGGCCAATCAAAAAGATTACCTCGTTTTTTCTATTGACAATAGAGGTACTTCGAATAGAGGCTTTGCTTTTGAAAGTGTAATTCACAGAACTTCAGGTGATGCAGCCATGGAAGATCAATTGGTTGGGGTGGAATATTTAAAAACATTAAACTTTGTGGATGGCAACAGAATGGCGGTTAAAGGATGGAGTTATGGAGGATATATGACCACCTCTTTAATGCTGCGTCATCCAGGAGTGTTTAATGTTGGGGCTTGTGGTGGACCAGTTACAGATTGGAAGTACTATGAGGTGATGTATGGAGAGCGTTACATGGATACCCCTCAAGAAAACCCTGAAGGGTATGCAAAATCTCGCGTAGGAAGTCATTTAGAAAATTTAGAAGGCAAATTACTGGTGATCCACGGAAGTGTAGACCCTGTTGTAGTTCCTCAGCACAGTATGACGTTGTTAAAAGAAGCCGTAGAAAAAGAGGTTCAAATTGATTTCTTTACTTATCCGATGCACGAACATAATGTGAGAGGAAAAGACAGGGTCCATTTGATTCAAAAAATGTTAGATTACATTGTGGAGTACAATCAATAGTTGATTTAAAAAATACGGCATTGCAAATTTTCTGTCTGTCACCCTGAGCGCAGTCGAACGGAAAATGAAGCAATCTCATTTTAAGGTTAAGATTGCTTCATTAGTAATAGGATAATCTACCCCTTCATCGCGATATAGTCTTCAACGGCTTTTTTGGTAGTTACCCAATTTCTACCTTCTTTATGGGCATCAATTTTTCCTTGCCTTGCCAATAAACTAACATATTCTTGACCATAAGGAATGCTTGGTTCTTTTACGATATTGGTAATGCTGTCATACTCATGGTCTGTTTCCGGAAAAGCACTTAAATAAATGTTAAGTGTACGTTCTGAAGCTTGACACATTAGCAACATCAATTTTTGATAATTGCCTTTATTGGCTTGGTTTAGTGCCGCATAGTATTTTTTTCTATCATTTTTTAAAATAATAGCAGGCGGATAACCTTTGCTCATTAAGATAAGATTCATTGCCAAACGAACAGTTCTTCCATTTCCATCAAAAAATGGGTGTATCCAAACCATCTTGTGATGAAATACGGTGGCTAACTCGATGTCATTTAAGTTGAATGGATTCTCATTGACAAAAACGATGAGTTCGTTTAACAAGTCATTCACTTTTCGAGCATTAGGCGGAGTAAAATTTGCGCCTGCAATGCGAACTCCTCCGTTTCTTATTCTACCAGCATGTTCATCTTCTATGGAGCGTAAAACAAAAGCATGCAACGATAAAATATCACTACTTGTTATTTTGTAGTTTTTTTTTACCAGGGTGTATAAATAGTTGATTGCTGTTTCGTGGTTCTTCGCTTCAAAATGCTCTCTTAACGATTTTCCGCTAATGGTTATACCTTCTTGCAAAACCATTTGTGTTTCGCGTAAGCTTAGCGTATTTCCCTCAATACTGTTAGAGTTGTAGGTCCATTCTATTTGAAGTGCTTCCTTAATTTTTGATATAGCGGCTTGTGGCAATGGTCTTAATTGGTTAAGGCTTGCTACTTTTTCGGTTAATCGCTCAAAGGTTGGGGCTAACTCTTCTCTATAGGTTACATCTATTTCCCACATCATCCAAAGGTACAAATAAATCGGGTAGTTTAAAATTTATTTCTATCCGATGTTTATGTTTTTTGTACTTTTACTCAGACATGTTAAAAGAGCACGACAATTATTATTTTATTCAAGAAGAACCTTATAAAAGCTGTTTGTTGGTGCTAAAGGAGGTTATTCTTCGTTTGGATGCTAACATTACCCCTGAATGGAAGTATGGGCTACCATTTTTTTAGTATAAAAAGAAACCATTCTGCTATTTTTGGAAAGATAAAAAAACACAAGAACCATACATTGGAGTTGTTCGAGGAAATGAAATGGAACACCAATTACTAGAGGCTGGGAACAGAACCAGAATAAAAGTTTTTCGGGTCAATCCCAATAAGGACATTGATATTAAACCGTTAAAAGAAATTTTAACGGAAGCCATGACTTTATACAACTAATTTGTTTTGAAGGTTTTGAGCCTCTTACTCCTTCCCCGAGAAGTCGGGGATCAAAAGTCATTAAGAAAAAAAATGCTTCTTCATTTCGTTCCTCATTCATCGCAAAGACGCTTTTTTTTAAATCCTTAGTAATAGGTATATATTGTTCAGATCAACCACTCATCATAATTTTATTTCGGATGAAAAATTGACGGCTTAGTTTTGCTGTTAAAAAATTAAGCTATGCGATTATTTTTCACACTCTTTTTCTCGATGATTATCTTTGGAGTTTCAGCTCAATCCTCCATTAAAGGGAAATTGGCAGACGATAAAGGAGAGGCAATGCCTTTTGTCAATGTTGCACTTTACAGCACTGCTGATAGTGCCTTGGTTAAAGTTGGGGTGAGCGATGTTACAGGAGCATTTAATCTTCCTGAACTTAATGCAGGGAACTATTTCTTAAAAGCAACTTTTGTTGGATCACCAGATTTAGTAAAAACAGCGATCCAACTTTCAGAAAAAGAAAATAAAGAGTTGGGAGAGATGACTTTTGCCGCTCAGACGGAAGACCTAGAAACCTTTAATTTTGTAGAGGAGCGAGTTATGGTTGAGGTAAAGGCAGATCGAACCGTGTTTAATGTTCAAGGAACAATTAACAGTACAGGAACTGATGCCATTTCCTTATTGAGAAAAGCGCCTTCCATCTCTGTGGACAACAATGATAATATTAATGTGTTAGGCCGTTCAGGAGTTCGCGTTTATATTGACGGAAAACAACTCCCTTTGAGTGGCGATGAATTAAGTAATTACCTAAAGAATCTACCTGCGGATCAAATTGATAGGATTGAAATCATTACCAATCCGGGGGCAAAATATGAAGCCGAGGGCAATGCAGGAATCGTTGATATTCGATTGAAAAAAGACAAAAGTGTAGGTGCTAACGGATCGTTAAGTTCTACTTATACCAAAGGCGATTTAATTCGATACAATGTAAATGGAACAGGGAATTATAGAAACAAAAAGATGAATGTTTTTGGAACCTTAGGATATAGCTCTAGGGATACCTATCATAATATCAAATCGAAGAACAGTCAAAATAATTTGTATAAACAGGAAATCAACAATACTCAAAATGGGAGAGATGGATTGAATTATAGATTAGGAACGGATTTCTTTTTAAACAATAAGCACACGTTAGGCTTTTTAGTCAGTGGTAGAAATATGACGGGTGAAGAAATCAGTTATAACAAAGTGGTCATTTCGGATGTTAGCTCTACTTTTCAAATAGATAGTATTTTAATCGCAGAAAATACTGGAGAGAATCAACGCACAAATAATACGTACAATGTGAATTATCGATTTTACGATAAAAGTGGAGAAAGCTTAAGCGTTGATTTGGATTATGGAAAGTATTTAACCGAAAACAAGAGGGTGCAACCTAACCTCTATTACAATGCTTCAGAAGAAATTATTGTTAGTCAGGTAACCAATAGTTTTGATACCCCAATTGAAATTGAAATTTATACCGCGAAGTTAGCTTACGAAACAGGGTTAGGGAAAGGGAAGCTAGGTGTTGGTGGAAAATTTGGACAAGTAAACACCCACAACACGTTTTTGTTTTATGAACACCTCAATGACGTTCCTGTTCTGGACGATTCGCGCTCTAACATTTTTGATTATGATGAAAGTGTTTATGCAGGGTACGTTAGTTATTCTCGCTCTTTAGGAGAAAAATTGAATTTTATTGGAGGATTAAGAGCAGAGCAAACTGAAGCTACAGGGAGTTTAACGCCTTTTTTAGCTTCCAAAGAAGAAGAACCTGTTGAATTGAGTTATTTAAGTTGGTTTCCAAGTGCAGGGTTAACGTATAAAGTTTCTAAGATGAACAGTTTGTCGTTGAATTATGGCAGAAGAATTAATCGACCAGATTACAATGTATTAAACCCTTTTAGAACCCAAACAAGCGAACTTTCTTTGGGCAAAGGAAACCCCTTTTTGCAGCCAGAAATAGTGAATAATTTCGAGTTGGGATATACCCTGGCTTATAAGTATAATTTTAAACTGGCCTATAGCCGAACGGCTGATAAAATTACCCGATTAATTGGCCCAGATGATATTGATCCTCGTGCATCTTTTGTTTCTTGGGACAACTTGGCGACCGAAGAGGTCTATAGTTTTAATGCGAGTTTACCTTTTAATATTAAAAAGTGGTGGAGTGTTTTTATGAACATGAGTGCTACCTACCTTAACAACCAAGCCGATTATGGAGAAGGAGCGATCGTTGATGTTCAAAATTTTGGTTACATGGTTTTTCAACAACATACCTTTACCTTGCCTAAAGGATTTAAGGCAGAAGTTTCTGGTTACTATTCAGGACCTGGAGTTTGGGGAGGAGTTTTTAGGTACGAAGCCAACTGGTCCTTAAATGCTGGCTTGCAAAGAGATTTCTTTAAAAACAAGTTGAAAGCGCGATTAGCGGTAAATAATATTTTTAGAAATGTTGGATGGAAAGGATCTTCAGAATTTGATGGCTTAAAAAATGTAGGGAGCGGAAGGTTTGATAACAGTTTTGTAAGTTTTAGTTTAAGCTATAATTTTGGAAATCAGAAACTAAAATCCCGTAAACGGAAAACAGGTTTAGACAGTGAATCAAAGAGGGTTGGAGGATAGATATTATTTCTCTTTAAGAGGAACAAGGCAATGTCCTCCCGAAATCTTATGAATTTTGGTGCTTTAGAAGTGGTTAAAAAAGAGTTGGGTGAATCACTAGGATTGTAGTTATTATGGACTGGCATTTGTCTGTCCTATTTTGCAAGCTGTTGCGATTATCAAGTCCCTTGCAAACAGATATTCTTTCTTGTCGAACCTTAATTGATTTAAACAGATCAAGTTCAAAAGATAGCGAGTGGGAGTAGAACAAGATCATCTTGAAGGGGGCAATAAAAAAACACGAGCTTAGCAATCGGACGTTTCGTACTTTCTGTTTTTTATCAAACGGGATCAAAGGATTCTTGTAAAGTCTACAATTAACCATTCCTTACAAGAGGTTTCAATTTAGAGTTGCTCATCAAAATTGACTAAAATTTTCGAAAAACGTAGGGACTACAGTCTGTGCTAAAAACTGTGTACCCTTTGTGGTTTTTTCTAAGGTTTTTGGATTCCTCAAGCGTTTGCCTCTTCCCTTAAACCTTATCCCTCTTCCCTCACAAAATCTTGCAATGTTGAAGCTACAAATTCAACAATACTTGTTCCGGATCTTTTCCTCCAAAAATAATTGAGCTTGGGTTCTCTAACATTTCTTTCACAGTCTTTAAGAACCCTACAGACTCTTTTCCGTCAATAATACGGTGATCGTAAGATAACGCTAAATACATCATTGGTCGAATCACCACCTTGCCCTCAATTGCTACCGGACGTTCAATAATGTTGTGCATTCCTAAAATAGCACTCTGTGGAGGGTTAATAATTGGAGTACTCATCATCGATCCAAAAACACCACCATTTGTTATGGTAAATGTTCCGCCTTCCATATCTGCGATATCAATTTGGCCATCACGCGCTTTAATTGCTAAGCGCTTAATCTCAGCTTCAATTTCAGCTAAACTCATTTGCTCTGCATTTCTAACTACAGGAACTAATAATCCTTTAGGAGAACTTACCGCAATACCGATATCAGCAAAATCATGCGTAATCATATAGTCACCATCTATCATTCCATTAACCGAAGGATATAGTTTTAGGGCTTCAGTTACCGCTTTGGTAAAGAATGACATAAAGCCAAGGTTGACACCATGGGACTCTTTAAATTGCTCTTTGTATTTTTTACGTAAATCCATAACGGGCTTCATGTCTAGCTCGTTAAAAGTAGTTAGCATTGCCGTTTCGTTTTTAACAGCCACTAATCGCTTAGCAATGTTTCTACGCATCATGCTCATTTTCTTCCGCTCTTCGTCTCTTGTTCCTCCCCAGCCTGCAGATGAGCTGGCATCTACACCGCTCGTTAAATAAGCCTCAATGTCTCCTTTAGTAATTTTACCATTAGATCCACTTGCAGCAACTTTATTAGGATTAATTCCGTTGGCAGCAATCATTTCTTTAGCAATAGGAGTTGCTTTCAAATCAACCTGTGCCGTCACTGCTGCTGGATTAGGGTTGGGAGCAGCTTCAGTGATTGCTTCTTCAACAGCTGGTTCTTCTTCCGTTTTAGATTCAAAATCAGCAGGCTTTTCAGCAGAAGTATCAATTAAACAAACTACACCCCCAACTAAAACCACATCACCTTCTTCAGCTTTTAACGTAATTATACCAGACTCCTCAGCTGGCAACTCTAACGTTGCTTTGTCAGAATCTACTTCTGCAATGGTTTGATCTTTTTCTACATAATCACCATCCTCAACTAACCATTGAGCAATTTCTACTTCGGTAATTGATTCTCCCGGAGAGGGAACTTTCATTTCTAAAGACATAATCTTTGTTTATTTGTTTAAGTGAAAAGAGCGCTACGCTTTTAGAAAGTAGAACAAAGACTTTTTGTTTGGTCTGTAGTTCTCTTTTCTAATCTCTCTTCTCTGTGTTTTTTTATTTAACTAATTCTTTGTTTAAGAGTAAAGAGCGCTACGCTTTTAGAAAATAGAAATAAGACTTTTGTTTGGTCTGTATTTCGCTTCTCTTTTCTCTAACTTCTCTTCTCTAATTTCTGTTTTTTTTATTTAACGAATACGTTTGCAAATACTTTATCGATAATCGCCGCATGTCTTTTCGCATGCGCTTTTGATGATCCCGTTGCTGGAGCACCACTTGCGCGTAAGGAAATTAACTCTAAATCAACCGCAGTAAAGTGTCTTTGCATACTTGACCAAGCCCCCATGTTTTTAGGCTCTTCTTGTGCCCAAATGTATTTTTTAGCATTCGGATAGTTGGAAATAACCGTTGCCAATTGGGTTTTTGGTAAAGGATACAATTGTTCTATTCTTACCAAGGCAATGTTGTGCGCGCCACCAATGGCTTCTCTTTTTGCCAATAAATCATAGTAGAATTTACCCGTACAAAATACAACAGTATCGATATCACTTGCTTTAGCAACATTGTCATCAATAACTTCTTGGAATTTTCCATTCGCCATTTCATCCAGTGTAGAAACACATTTTGGATGTCGTAATAAACTCTTAGGCGTAAATATGATTAAAGGTTTTCTAAAGTCCCATTTTAACTGTCGTCTCATGATGTGAAAGAAACTCGCTGGAGTAGAACAGTTGGCAACCTGTAGGTTGTTGTCAGCACACAACTGTAAGAATCTTTCCATTCTTCCACTGGAGTGCTCTGCACCTTGGCCTTCATAACCATGAGGCAATAACATCACCAATCCGTTTTGAGTTCTCCACTTGTCTTCAGCAGCACTTAAAAATTGATCAATAATAATTTGTGCGCCATTGTTGAAATCACCAAATTGGGCTTCCCAAATCGTTAATGTATTTGGACTAGCCATACCATAACCATACTCAAACCCTAAAACCCCATATTCGGACAATAAAGAATTGTAAATGTGAAAAGGTGCTTGATCTTTAGAAATGTTATTTAAAGGCGTGTATTCCTCTTCAGAGTCTTCTACTTTAACAACGGCGTGCCGGTGAGAGAAAGTTCCTCTTTCAACATCCTGACCAGTAAAACGAATCGTGTGGCCTTCTTCTAATAGCGTTCCGTAAGCTAACAATTCACCAGAATCCCAACCTAAAGTTGTTCCTTCTTCAATTTGTTGTAAACGATTAGAGAATAATCGAGTGGTCTTCTTAATAAATGTTTTATCGCTTGGTAAAGTACTAATGCTTTGCCCAATCTTTAAGAGTTTCTTTTTATCATATCCAGTCGCTGGAGAACTTAAGAAACTCTCGTTATCGCTATACCCAATACCTTCCCAAGTTCTTTTTAAGAACTGAGTAACTTGTGTTTTCTTAATTTCTTTCGCTTCGTCTAATCTACCTTGAAGAACATCGCTAATCTTTTTCTCTAATTCTTTTTCCTGTGCTTTACTAATAATCCCTTCACTTATTAATTTATCTAGGTAGAGATCTCTTGGGTTAGCATGTTTGCTAATCGCTTTGTACAATAAAGGCTGTGTAAATCGAGGCTCATCGCCTTCGTTGTGTCCGTACTTTCTATAGCCTAAAATATCGATGTAAACATCCTTATTAAATCGCTGACGGTATTCTAACGCTAACTTTACAGTTTGAATAACGGCTTCAACATCATCTCCATTGACATGAAATACTGGACACAAGGTCACTTTGGCAACATCCGTACAATAAGTACTAGACCTTCCATCTAAATAATTGGTCGTAAATCCAATTTGATTGTTGACAACAATGTGAAGTGTTCCACCAACTTTGTAGCCATCTAATTGAGCCATTTGTGCCACTTCGTAAACCAATCCTTGTCCAGCAATAGCTGCATCACCATGAATAATGATCGGAACAATTTTATTTTGATCTTTTAAGTAGTTGTCTATTTTAGAACGTGTAATTCCTCCAACTACTGGAGCAACAGTTTCTAAGTGAGATGGGTTAGGAGCCAAAGTCATATGAACTTCTTTTCCGTTATCTGCAACAACATCACAAGAATAACCTAAGTGATATTTTACATCTCCATCAAAAATATTGTCTTCGTATTCTTTCCCTTCAAACTCACTGAAAATAGCCGAGTAAGTTTTGTTGAAAATGTTCGCTAAAACGTTTAATCGCCCTCTGTGAGCCATTCCAACAATAAACTCTTTAATCCCTAATTCAGATCCTTTTTCAACCACAGCATCTAATGCAGGGATTAAGGATTCGTTTCCTTCTAAAGAAAATCGTTTTTGACCCACAAACTTTTTATGTAAGAATTGTTCGAAAACAACCGCTTGATTGAGTTTGTGTAAGATGTGTTTTTTTTCATCCCCATTAAATACAGCTCTATTCTTAAGCTCTATTTTGTCTTGAATCCAAGCCACCTCTTCTGGCTTTCTAATATAAGTATATTCAATCCCTATAGATTGACAATACGTGTCATCTAAATGAGCAATAATATCTTTTAATTTAGCAGGGCCAATTCCAGTTTGATTACCCGCTTGAAAAACAGTTTCTAAATCTGTTTTCACTAAACCATAGTTTTCTATCGCTAAAGTTGGTTTGTACTGTCTTCTTGCTCTTACAGGATTTGTTTTCGTAAAAAGATGACCACGTGATCGATATCCACTGATGATGTCAAGAACTTTAAATTCTTTGTCAAATCCTTCAGGAACATCTGTGTCGTAATTCTTTCTTGCGAATTCAAATCCTTCAAAGAATTTTTGCCAGCCTTCGCCAACGTCTTTTGGGTTGTTAAGATACTGTTGATAATAATCTTCAATCACTGATCCGTCAGCATTACTCAAATAAGAATGTTTGTCCATTTCTTAATTATGATAGTTTGTAAACACAATAATAGCACAAAGTAAATAAATTTATAGCTGATTTAACTATAGATAGGGAATAAACTTGTGTGTTTATTTTATATGCTACTCTTGTTATCGTAAATTTGCACCTAAAATTTAATTGAATGTCAAAAACAGTTGAAGAAATAGATCAAGTTGTTATTAAATTTGCTGGAGATTCTGGTGATGGAATGCAACTGACGGGAACACAGTTTAGTAATACTGCAGCCTTTATTGGTAATGATTTAGCTACTTTTCCGGATTTTCCGGCAGAAATTAGAGCACCTCAAGGAACTGTTGCTGGGGTAAGTGGATTTAAAATTCAATTCGGAAGTAACAGAATATTTTCACCTGGAGATGAAGCAGACATTTTAATTGCAATGAATCCTGCTGCCTTGTTGGCAAATATCGATTGGATTAAAGATGGGGGAACTGTTATTGTGGATAGCGATAGCTTTAAGATTAAAGATTTTGAAAAAGCAGGATATAAAACAAGTCCTTTAGAGGATGGAACCTTGGCAGGTTACAATGTAATTGAAGCACCGATTACCAAATTAACCAAAGAAAGTGTTGCAGATTGTGACATTGAAAACAAGTTTAGAGCTCGAAGTAAAAATATGTTTGCTTTAGGAATTGTGTATTGGTTGTTTAGTCGACCATTAACAATTACGGAAGATTTTTTAGATGCTAAATTTGGAAAGATTCCAGAAATAGCGAAAGCAAATAAACAAGCATTAAAAGCGGGATATAATTATGCGTTAACCGTAGAATTATTGCCCTCATCATATACAGTGAAAGCAGCAACTTTACCCAAAGGAAAATACAGAAGTGTTATGGGTAACGAGGCTACAGCTTGGGGAATAATGGCTGCGGCAGAAAGAGCTGAACTCGCTGTTTTTTTAGGAACCTATCCGATTACTCCCGCATCAGATATTTTACACGAACTTTCAAAATATAAGAATTTTAACATTGTAACACTTCAAGCAGAAGATGAAATTGCTGGAATATGTGCTTCTATAGGAGCAAGTTTTTCTGGTAGTTTAGCAGTTACGTCTACCTCAGGACCAGGGTTAGCTTTAAAAGGTGAAGCGATTGGCTTGGCAATGATGACGGAGTTGCCAATTGTTATTATTAATGTGCAGCGAGGTGGACCTTCAACAGGATTGCCAACTAAAACAGAACAATCAGATTTATTACAAGCAGTTTACGGAAGAAATGGGGAAAGCCCAGTAATTGTTATCGCAGCAAGTACACCGTCTAATTGTTTTGATTACGCCTATAAAGCAGCAAAACTAGCCCTAGAACATATGACTCCGGTAATTTTACTTACAGATGGATTTATTGCCAATGGTTCTGAACCTTGGAAAATAAAAAGTGTTGGAGAAATGGAAGAAATTACACCTGCTTTTGCAAAAGAAGGAGATGAAAATTGGAACCCATATGCGAGATCGGAAGATAAATTAAATAGAACTTGGGCGATACCTGGGACTAAAGGATTGGAACATCGAATAGGTGGTTTAGAAAAACAGGCTGTTACTGGAAATATTTCTTATGATCCTAATAACCACGAAGAAATGGTTAAAGTAAGAGCAGCAAAAGTAGCTCGTGTTGCTAATTTTATTCCTGAATTAGAAATTAATGGAAATGATAATGCTGACTTACTGGTTGTAGGTTGGGGTGGAACGTTTGGTGGTTTACATACTGCTGTTTCAGCCATGCAAACAGAAGGGAAATCGGTAGCGCACGCACACTTTAATTTTATAAATCCTTTGCCAAAAAATACGGCGGAAGTTTTTGCAAAGTTTAAAAAGATAGTGGTTTGTGAATTGAACAATGGTCAGTTTATAAAAATAGTACAAAGTCAACTCCCGCAATTTGATTATTTGCAATACAACAAAATACAAGGATTGCCTTTTTCTAAAAGTCAGTTGGTTAATGAATTTAATAACTTATTGGAAGCTTAATTATGGAACATTTAGTAGAGGAAAAGTTAACGTTTAGAGATTTTGAAACGGACCAAGATGTAAGGTGGTGTCCTGGTTGTGGAGATTACGCTATTCTAAAAGCGGTTCAAAAAGTGATGCCAGAAATTGGTAAAGAAAAGGAAGATATTGTATTTATTTCAGGAATAGGATGTTCATCTCGTTTTCCTTATTACATGAATACCTATGGTTTTCATACGATACACGGTAGAGCTCCAGCTGTTGCTACAGGCGTTAAATTGGCGAACCCTAACTTAAGTGTTTGGCAAGTAACTGGTGATGGTGATGCGTTGGCAATTGGAGGAAATCATTACATCCATGTCTTGCGTAGAAATGTAAATATTAATATTTTGTTATTTAATAATGAAATATATGGATTGACTAAAGGTCAGTTTTCACCAACCTCTGCAACAGGGCTTAAAACCAAATCGTCTCCGGAAGGAACAGTTGATCGTAGTTTTAATCCTGGAAAATTAGCAATAGGAGCAGAGGCTAACTTTTTTGCTCGTGTAGTTGATGTTGACCCTAAAAGGATGGCTGAAGTAATGCTTCAGGCTGAAAAACATATCGGGACTTCTTTGGTTGAGATTCTGCAAAACTGTATTATTTTTAATGATAAAGTGTTTGCTAATGTAACCGCTAAAGACGTTAAATTAGAAATGCAACTTTGGTTAGCTCACGGGGAACCAATGATTTTTGGAAAAGAAAAAAACAAAGGAATTGTTTTAAATGGACTTCAATTAGAGATCGTTACGATAGGAGAAAATGGAGTTACAGAGGCTGATATTTTAGTCCATGATGCGCATTGTGCTAATAATATTTTGCATAGCATGTTGATTTCAATGTCTGCACCAGATTTTCCAGTAGCTTTTGGCGTAATTAGAGCGGTTGAAGCTGAATCTTTTGAGCAGAATGTGTGGAAACAAATAGAAGAAGTTAAAGAGACTGCTAAAATTAATTCTGTAGATGAATTAATGAACAGTGGTGTTACATGGGAAATTGAGTAATTAAATAAGAAGCACGCTATTGGTCTTCTAATAATGGATTTTTTTGATCGTATAAAACAGAAAACCTCAAAGCCTTGCTTTGAGGGTTTTCTTTTTATATTGGTTTCTTCTTTCACCTTTTCAAAAAAGAGG